>JAYUWQ010000912.1:0-7286 GCA_043753485.1 bacterium | reverse complement strand
CGCTGCGGGATCAAAAAAGGAGGTCTGCCAGGTGCAGGTGGCCGGCACGCCGGAACCATTGATGCCGGAGACGGTAACCTGATAGGACACATCTGCGCTGCCGGTGACGGGGGATAGCTGTGGCTCGAAGACCAGGGTGTTGTCTCCCTGGGTGGATTGATTGGCCGAAAGAATGGTGACCGGAATCACGGTGCCTCCGGGTCCTGTCATGGAAATCGCCGTGGCGGTGGCGGGAAAGACCGCCCCCGGATACGAGATCGACCAGCGGATCGGCTTGTGCTGAAAGGGGACATAACCACCCGGCGGCCAGGTAACGAACTGTTTAGGCGCGGCGGCGGCCGGTTTGAGGGCCCCAGCCACATAAAGGGCATTGGCCGGCTGCACAGGATGCCGGTCGTAGCCATCATCGTAAATCCCGGGGGGAACATCGCCGGTGCTCATGTCCCGGGCGCGGCTGTAGAGAAGCAGGCGCCGGTGGCCCGCATTGGAATTGTTGGACCGGGTGTCACCCGCCACATCCTCGGCGATATAAGCATCGACGGCTTGAGGGCCGAAGTGGCCAATCGTCAGATTCGAATTGGTCGCCCCATTCCACGCCATCGGGGAATAACACTCGGTGGTGCCAGGCGTCGGGTTGTGGGTGGTTTCATAGTCATCGAAAAACAGATTGGAGAAGGCGTTATTGTAGGCAGCGGCCTGGGCACAGGCCTGTTTGGAGGTGCTGGCCGGCAGCTGTGGGCTGCCTGATGACGGATCATTGAACACCGGCTCCGCATCAAAAGTGATATCCGCAGGCAACCCGCAAAGTGCCCGGTAGTAGTTCACCCGCCGCTGGACGTCAGTCCGGAAATCCGAAGCTGTATTCCCCGCCACGCAGGCACCGTAAGAACTGGTCCACCCGATTCTGCTCTCCGCGCCCTCCGACGCGGCAAAGACAGCGTTGTAAAAGGAGAGTACTTCCAGCCGGTTTTGCATATCCACCACAAAACCAGCCGCCGGCACTTTGCCTGCCACCAGATCCCACGTTTCCACTGCCGCTTCGGCCGGAGCCATCCACCCCCACATCCCGGCCGCCAGCAGCGGCAGCAGGAGTGAATATGTCGGAGTCTGATAGTTAATAGGCATGGCTGTAATAACTGGATGCAAGGCTTCTCAACCCAGGGTGGATTGACGAATCCTGGGCAGGCGGGGATTTCTGCGCCGCGGATTCGCTGCCCCTTTTATTTTTCGGAATGAACCGCGTTTTGTTACTCCAAAACCGCAAAAAAATCTGCAGAAGTGGTAATTCCTTTTGGGGATAACACCGACTGACCCAGATGAGGCCGGAAGTTATGCGGAAAAGTGCTGACGGAGCATGGCGAGGCTCTCCCCGATCGCGGGCAGCGCAGTGGCTTTGCCCTCAAATTCGAGGGAGATATAACCACGGTAGCCCGCCTCGTTCATGATCCGGGCGATCCGGGCGTAATCAAGGTCGAGGGTATACCAGACGCCGCCGCCCTGGTAGGTTTTGGTCTGGAGCAGCACCGTCTGCGGGGCCAACTGGGCGAGACGGTCGTAAGGGTCTTCCAGGAAATTCCCGGTATCGAGGGTGACCTGCAGCCAAGGGGATTTCAAGGCGTCCACCACGCGGAGGACGCCTTCCGGAGTGCGGCCGAGACCCCAATGGTTTTCCAGTCCCATGATAATGCCGCGCTTTTCGGCTTCAGGGATCAGCTTGGCGTAGGCGTCGGTGACCCAGCGGAAGGCGTCCTCCACGGTATACCCGGGAAGCGGGTCCTCAGCCCCGCGGTGGGCCATCAGATCGTCAAAATCCTTCCGGGTGCCCCAGGTGCCGGAGTTGACACGGATGGTGGGAATCCCGAGTTGATAGGCCTCCTCCAGATAGCCGATGGTCTCATCGATGTTTTTCTGCCGCTTGGCTTCATCCGGGGAGACAAACCCCTGGTGGGTGGAGTAACCCATCAGGTCGAGCCCGAGAGTAAAGGCCCGGCGCTTGGCGGCCCGGAGCACCGCAGGGGAGCGGTCTTCCCACTGACGCTGGAGGATTTCCACCCCGTCAAAACCAAGATCGGCGGCGGCTTCGAGGCATTTTTCGATGGGGCGCCACTCGTTTCGCCCGAACCCCCAGAACGAATACGTGCTGACTCCAATACGGTGGCGGGGTTTCGCCCGCGGGGTGGAAGCGGCAGGCTGCGCCGTAGCGGAGGCGAGCCCGGCACAGGAGGCGGCAGCGGTGGTGAGGAAATGGCGGCGTTGCATGATCAGGCGAAGCAAGCAGGAATGAATCCTTTTGGCCAGCCAGGAAATGGAAATGGGAATGGGAATGGGAATGGGAATGGGAATGAATGGACTGCTTCTGTTGTCTTCCTGCCCGATTCACTCAACGGCCCGCCGATCCCGCCCGTCAGCCATCGGGTTCCCGGAGCTTCTTATCGATTGGTCCGGCGGGTTACCGAAACCTGCCAGCGGCCTTCCTCCGGATGCCCGGCGGGGACATGGATTTTTTCTGGTTGGCCGATTTGAAGGCCGGAGGCGGGGGCTGGATTTTTCAATTTCCAGGTGTAGCGGAGAGGCTCCGCTACCTTGCCATCGGCGTTGGCCGCGTTCGACAATGTTTCGACGGACGGGCGCGCTGGTGGGGAGAAGGAATGGGAAAAAGTGAGGGGAGGGATGGGGGTTCCTGCTTTCGTGGGAATCTCCAACGCGGTGCCTGTTATATCGTAATACCAATCGGCCGGAAGCAAATGCCCGGCGGTAGTCCGGACCATTTTTTTTGGCGAGAGCACCTCGATGATGGCTTTGATGCCTGATTTTCCATCGTCAGGATTGGGCAGCAGGGCAAACCCCATGGTGCGCCCGGTGCCGACGGCGAGCGTATCATCCAGGAACGCTTCCGCTTCCTCGGGAGAAGCTCGCAACCGGGCAAGGGTTGCCGCGTCGTCTTCTGTCAGGGAAATCAATTCGCATTCCAGCTCGGGCGGAAGCGGGGCGTCGGCCACGGGCGCGGCGGTTTGGGAGCCCATCGCCTGGAGCATGCTGATCTGCATCAGCGCTCCGGAGACGGGTTCTCCCGTGAAGGAATCCGGCAGGGTGATGGCCCCCAGACAGGCGACTTGGCCGGGATGAATGGTCAGGGTGGTTGTGAGCTGAGTATATGAGAAGTCCGGCATGAAGACTTTGGGGCCGCGGCCGGGGGAATCCTCCGGCCAACTGCGGAGCACCGGGTTTTGGCAATGGTCAAGATGAATGGCCAGCCGCGTTCCGGTGGAGTCGGTTGGCCTAACGACGACAACTTCCAACGTGCGGCCCAGCGTTTTGAACTCAAAAGACTTCGGAAAGAGGTGATCAGAGTATTCTGTGGGAAACATGTACTCAAGGTAGGACCTGGTGCTGGATTTCCGGTTCCCCTCAGCCAACACCCCCGGATTGCTGACCGGATGAACACGGGTGGTGGGTAAGAGACCGGATAACGGTAACACCGGAGGCAGGTCCGGGGGCGCAGGGGAAGGTGAGGCGGCAAAAGGATCCGGCTGAGAATCGGGAGGGATGGGAATTCCGTGAGGTTCCACCAGCAGCATGGTATGGCCTTCCAGCCGGGCGGCTCCTTTTTCGACCGCGCGAAGCAACGCGGTCAGCAGATGAGCATCGCCCTGTTCCGGACGCTCCCTGATCATTTTCCTGCCCGCCATGGCGTCCAGCTGGAAGGTCAGGGCGTGCAAACGTAGCGGGGGCACCGAATCCACTGTTGTGGGAGCAGAAGCGCCGGGAATCTGCGGCACGGCCTTGAAAAATGTCAGGCTGGAGGGGGCAGTGTTCTGGCCGGTTTTGACCGGCCCCTGTGTCATGGAAACCAAATGATGCAGGGTGTCATGGGTGTGGATGGAGGTCTGGGTGGATTCCTGGATGAAGGAGGGGGAGTTCAAAAACCCATCAGCGGGGGCGTCCGGGAGGCTGACGGGCCAACGGTCCAGATTTCCTTCCATGGTGTTATTGAATTCAATCACGCCTGCTGTGCTGGAAGGATACAGCCTGCCTTTCGGGTCGCTTAATAAAAAAAGTCTGGTGGTAATGCCAGAGCCGCAATTTCGATATTCGAATGCCTGGGGCAGCAAACCAGCCGACGCTGGCAAGGGGTGGTATTCGACCGGAAACGGGATTTCCTTGTCAGCTCCACACGTCCGATTTTCTCCGGGCCGCACGCTGAGGTGGTGGTCCGCGGACAACGTGGCGCTGCCGTCCGCCACCATTCCAATCAGCCGGGTGAACAGCGATTCATCACCGGAGGTGGGCTGATTCAGAATTTCGCTGAGTAGGCTGCTGTCCGTCACGTGGAAGGTGGTGGCTTGCACCTGAATGGGGATAATGTCTTCTCCCGGAGGCGCTCCCTGCGCCATGAGGCAAGGGAGCAGCACGAGCAGTGTGGTGAGGGGAAATGTCATGATGAGGGAGCCGTGAGGGTGACAAAAAGGAGCAGGGTGCGGGGTTCCGGCTGGACATCCGGCAACGCGGCAGAGCCGAGGAATGTGGCGGTGAGGAGGCGGGGACTTCCCTCGACCAATCCCTTGGCATCGCCGGTGATGGAGGAACGGTGAAAGTCCTCCATTTTCACCACGCTGCCGGAAGCCCCATCGGGATCGTCCAAGGGGATGGGCCAGGCGTGGAACTCAGGCTCGGCATAGTGGTGGGCCAAGGCCCACTCCAACTGGACACCCCCACCGGCGAGGCGGGTGGGAATGGCTTCCAGGCTGGTGCCAAGCTTCTTGGATTCGATATCCATTGACTGGGGAAGCTGCGTTTTCTCATCCCATGTCCAGCGCCCGGCATAGTCATAATTACGGATCTTTTCGAAAGTCCGGGACTGTCCGGAGGGGGTGGTGATATCAAACTCCAGCAGGTTGCCGTCGGTGCCGGCCAATTTTTGCACTTCGTTGAACAGGACTTCATCGTCCTGGCCTCCCTGGTAAGTGAGGAGGCGGAGGCTGAGGTCTTTGGCGGGAAGGTCGGCGAGGGTGAAGTGCAAGGAGATTTCGGTGGAAGCGGCGGCGGCTGAAGTCTTGGCAACCGGATTGGATGTGATGGACGCCCTCGTGGCAGAAGGGGAGAACCAGCCCGCGCGGGCGGCAGTCCAGAGGCCGCCCGTTACCAGCAAAGCAGCGGCGGCCGCGGGCCAGAAACGCCAGACCACGGAGGCCGGAGGAGGGGTGATAGGGCCGGTGGCGGTGGCCTGCCGCCAGGCGGCTCCGGGCAGGGTGGCGGCGAGCGGGGACGGGACGGCCGCGGTGGCGTGATCGGTGAGTAGTTGTGTCAGGAGGGCTGCGGTGAGGAGCACGCCCCGGCGGCGGAGGATGGTGCGCAGTTTCTCCAGGGCGCGGGCGATCCGTTTGCGGGCGGCTTCCTCCGTGGAATCGAGGGCAGTGCCGATTCGGCGGTGGTCCAGACGTTGCCAGAAGCGCAGCAGGAGGGCTTCGCGGTCGGGGCGTGGGAGCTGATCAAGGGCGGCATCCAAATGCGGCGCGGCCTCCGGCCAGAGGGGATGGGGATCGGCAGGCATGGCATCATCGGTTAACATTTGGGCGGCAGAGTGCTCGCGGATGCGGCGGCGGACCTCGGTGCGCACCATCTTCCGTGCGGTGAAACAGGTGTGACGGTGCAGCCAGCCGGCGGCGATGGTGTCAGGAGGCAGGGCCGGGGCTTTCCTGGCGAAATCCGTGAAGACAATCTGGGTCACATCTTCGGCAAGGCTGGCATCCCCATTGACGAGACGGCGGGCGGTGGACCAGACCAGCGGCAAGTGAAGAGCCACCAGTTGCCGGAAGGCGGTTTCCCCAGGCGCGGCTTGATAGAGCCGCAGCAGTGCGGCCACGTCGGCCGGGGAAGGGAGGGGATCGGGGATGGACATAGGAACGCGGCTCAACCAGTAGAACCCGCCGCCGGAGAAACCGGACAGGAAATATTCAAAAACGATCGGATTTCCCCTGGCGGGCTGTCGTCAAGATGTGCGGAATTTCCGGGAGGAGATGCCGCCATTCCATGATATCACCCGGAATGTTGAAAATTTTCTGGTGCACCATCTTGCTATGGCTGGGTCCCGCCGTCCGGGCGTGGGCGGCTCCGGTGCATCCCATGGTGCCGATGTTTCACCGGTGGGATTACGAAAAGTCAGCGGAGCGGATCGCCCGGGTGGCGGAGAGCGGGGCGCGGCGGGTGAGTTTTACGGTGCTGCTGCTCTGTGAGTTGGAGCCCGGATTCAAAGTGAAGCACTATGGCGCGACGTGGCCGCGGGCCAAGACGGATGGGGCGGTGGAATATGTCTTCCAGCCGATGACGGCGGAGATGCGCCGGGAGATCGGAGTCTCCCTGCGCACGGCCTTTGCGGAGGCGGTGCAGCGGGGACTGGAGATCAATGTGCTGCCGATGATTGATTCCACCGGAGCCATTACCGAGTGGAGGAATTTTTTTGATTTTGATCCCACGGTGAAGCTGGATGGATTCAGTTACGAAACGGCGTTGCTGGAAGTGGTGGTGGAGGCGCTGGAAGCCGCCGTACCGGCGGGCCATCCGGTCGAGATGACTTTGGAAGGCGAGATGGGGTGCTCGCTGTTCACGCATCCGGACGCTTGGCGCGGCATTCTGGAGCGGCTGCGGGGGAGGGGGAAACTGACGAAGCTTCGCCTCGGACTAAGTGCCAACTATGAAAACGTAGCGGGTAAAGTGGTGCCGGATACGGGGCAGCAGTCAGGGATGAGGCGGCTCATCGCAGCGGGCGACTTCGTCGGGATTTCCTGCTATGCCAAAGTCAGCGCTCCGCCCGTGGCCGCCGATTTTACGGCCTGCGTGGATCAGTTCTGCAAGGAATTCGCGGAGGCCGGGTGCCCGATTCCCTTGGATAAGCCCCTCCGCTTTACGGAACTGGGCCACGGTGGCGGCGGATTTGATCAAGCCTGGAAAGTAACCGTCCCGGCCCCCACGGTGGAACGCATGGGCAATGCGGCCTTCTTCGGCACGGACAAAGCAGAGCTAAACCCTTGGACGACCCCGGATCGCATTGCCTTCCGCCGCCGCTTCTATCAGGCCGCCCTGGAATTTCTGGCGACCCAGCCCAGCCGATGGCAGGTGGAAAACGCCTACCTCTGGAGCTTTGGTTCGTGGGACCTGCACGGGATCAGTACGCCGGCTTTTGCCGATCCGGAAATCGCGGCGGCCATCAAGGCGCACAACGTGGCGGTCCGCCGGCCATAGCCAGAGGTTTTGGCTGAACAGCCATTTCTGGTCCGGCCCATGGGGGA
>JAYUWQ010000911.1:0-7292 GCA_043753485.1 bacterium | reverse complement strand
ATGTGAAAGCGAATGTGAAAAAGGCGGAACAGCGCATCACCGAGGCGGCCAAGGCGGGGGCGAAACTGGTTTGTTTGCAGGAGCTGTTTGCCTCCGTGTATTTTTGTCAGAATCTGAACCACGATTATTTCGGACTGGCGGAGAGTATTCCAGGGCCGCTGACAGACCGGTTCTGCAAGCTGGCCAGGAAACTCGGGGTGGTGATACTGCTTCCGGTTTATGAAAAGCGGGCCCCGGGACTGTATTTCAATTCCTGTGCGGTGATTGATGCGGATGGTTCCCTGCTGGGAGTTTACCGGAAGATGCACATCCCGCATGACCCGCAGTTTGAGGAGAAGTTCTACTTCGCGCCCGGTGACCTGGGCTTCAAGGCCTGGGACACCGCCGTGGGCCGGATCGGAGTGCTGATTTGTTGGGATCAATGGTATCCGGAAGCCGCCCGGCTGACGGCGCTGCATGGGGCGGAGATTTTGTTCTATCCGACCGCGATCGGTTGGCTGGCGCCGGAAAAGGCAGAGTATGGCGAACGGCAATATCAATCCTGGGAGATCATCCAGCGCAGTCATGCGGTGGCCAACGGCTGTTATGTGGCCGCGCCAAACCGCTGCGGGCATGAAGCGCCGAATGGCAGTCCGGGCATCGAATTCTGGGGCCGCAGTTTTGTGGCAGATCCGTCCGGGTCGATGATTGCCCAGGCTTCCACTGAGAAGGAAGAGGTGCTGCTCGCGGAAATCGATCTGGACCTTGTGCGCCAGCAGCGTGAGGTCTGGCCTTTTTTGCGCGACCGCCGGGTGGATGCCTATGGCGACCTCACCCAGCGGTTCCTTGCCTGATGCCCTCATCGATTTTTTGAATCATGTCTGAACCTACTCTTGCCGAACAGGGCTGGCGGATGCCGGCTGAATGGGAACCTCACGCCGCCACTTGGATGAGCTGGCCTTCCCGGAAGGATACCTCTTTTCCGGAGGGTGACCATCATGACCGGGTCCTGCCGGTCTTTCTGGAAATGATCCGGGCCATCACCTCATCCGAGCGGCTCTATCTGAACTGCACGGACCCCGCGGACCGGGCCTACGTGGAGGCAAATCTGGATGAGGAAACGAGGCGGAATCTGGTGATCACCGGCATCCCGGCGGTCTATCCCTGGTGCCGGGATCATGGGGCGATTTTTATTGTGAATGATGCGTTGGGTCAGGTGGCCGCGACGTCCTGGAAATACAATGCCTGGGGCGGGAAATACCCCGAGGCCTTTCCTGATAATAATATTTCAACCGCCATGGCCGGGCTGCTCGGCCTGCCGGAATACGATGCCGGGCTGGTGTTGGAGGGCGGATCGATCGACTGCAATGGCTGCGGCACCGTGCTGACCACGGAAAGCTGCCTGCTCAATCCCAACCGCAATTCTCACCTCAACCGTGGGCAGATCGAACAGCAGCTGAACGATTTCCTCGGCTTTGAAAAAGTGTTGTGGCTCCACGATGGCATTGTGGGCGATGACACGGATGGGCACATTGATGACATCACCCGGTTCATCAATCCGGAAACGGTCCTGACGGTCATTGAAGAGGACGCGTCGGACGTGAACTACCGACCGTTGGAAGAGAACTACCAGCGGCTCTGCCGCATGACCACTGAGGATGGCAGTCCGCTCAATGTCATCACCCTCCCGATGCCGTCTCCGGTGATCATGGACGGCGAGCGGCTGCCGGCGAGTTATGCGAATTTCTACATCGCCAACACGGTGGTGCTGTTGCCGGTTTTTGACGATCCACGGGATCATGCGGCAATAGCGATTTTGAAGGAGGCCTTCCCTGACCGCAAAATCGTGCCCATCAATTCCCGGGAACTGGTCTGGGGGCTGGGTTCGTTCCACTGTCTGACCCAGCAGGTTCCAGCAGCCCGCCCGCGCGTTTCCTGAAAAACCACTCCCGGAAGGGGGCTTTCTGGCGTAACATCCGCTGATACATGAAATTATTCATGTTATGATCCATTTCAATAGAATCACTTCCCGGATAGGTTTGGCGTTGGCCGTTGCTGGATTGGCATCCTCTTGCCGCCAGGTGCAACCCTTGCCCCTCGTGGAGTCGCGTCCGGCTCAACCGGCCGGCCCGGTATTGTATGAATGGACTGGCGCCGGATTGACCGGGCCCGTGGCCGTGAGGATCGATCTCAGTGAACAAAAAGCAGAACTCAGCCGGGGCGGACAGCCGGCCGGGTGGACTTATGTGGCCAGCGGCACCAGCAGTCACCCCACGCCGGCAGGTTCTTTCAGCATCAAGGAAAAAGTGCGGCAAAAGCGGTCCACCTCGTGGGGCGTGGTGATTGATGCCAGCGGGGACACCTTAAACCGGAATGCCAGGAATGGCCGGTCTGCGGTGCCCTCCGGCGGGCGGTTTGTGGGGGCCTCCATGCCGTTTTGGATGCGGATCAACGGAGCCATTGGCATGCACGCAGGGCCCATTCCCCATCCGGGCAGTCCGGCGTCCCACGGCTGTATCCGCCTGCCCCGGGGCATGGCGGAAATTCTATTTGAAGTCACTGAGCTGGGCACTCCGGTGGAGGTGGTGCCCTGACCGGTCTATTGCCGTTGAAAGCACGGCCTGGTTTTGCCTGATGGCAGTCAGGTTTAGGAGCTTGCCGTGCCCCGGTTATTTGCTTACGTGCACCCCCGCCGGCCGTATCCTTTTCATCCTCATGCCCCTCCCCCCTGAATCACTTGCCCTCACGCCTTCCGAAGACCCCTCCGGGCTGCAAATCGGCGAGCCTTCCCACGCCGCAGCCGGCACCACAGCGGTGGTTTCCTCCTTCCGGCATCTCTTGACGCGCACTGGTCCGCTACGCGCGGTGCAGGGGATGCGGGGGCTGAACCAGAAGGAGGGATTTGATTGTCCCAGCTGCGCGTGGCCGGATCCGGAGGGACACCGCAGCGCCTTTGAGTTTTGTGAGAATGGGGCCAAGGCACTGGCTTCGGAAATCACTTCATCGCGTGCCGATCCGGCCTTCTTCAGCAGATACTCCATAGCGGAACTGGCCGCGGAATCCGACTACTGGCTGGACCAGGCGGGACGGTTGACCCAGCCCATGGTGTTGCGGCCGGGATCCGCTCATTACGAAGCCATTTCGTGGGAAACGGCCTTTGAGCTGGCGGCCGCGGAGTGGAAAGCGATGCCGTCGCCGGACCATGCCGTGTTTTATACCTCCGGCCGGGCCAGCAATGAGGCCGCCTTTGTCTGGCAATTGCTGGCGCGCCAGTTGGGGACGAACAATCTTCCGGATTGTTCCAATATGTGCCATGAATCGAGCGGTCTCGCCATGAAGGAGGCGGTGGGGGTCGGTAAAGGCACAGTCACCCTGGACGATCTGCACCATGCCGGCATGATCTTATTGATGGGACAAAATCCGGGAACCAACCATCCCCGGATGTTGAGTGCGCTGCAGACCGCGGTGCGCCATGGGGGACATGTGGTGGCGGTGAATCCCCTGAGGGAGGCGGGGCTGCTGGGATTCATGCACCCCCAGGAAGTGGCTGGAGTGCTCGGAAAAGCCACCCCGCTGGCAGCCGATTATCTTCAGCCGAAATTGAATGGGGACATGGCGCTGCTGCGCGGCATGGCCAAAACCCTGGTGGAGGATAACACCATCGATCATGACTTCATCAAGGCCCACACCACCGGCTTTGAATCGTATTCGGAAAGGGTGCGCCGTCAGGACTGGGAGGAACTGGAGCGGCTCAGTGGTCTGCCGCGGGAGGCTATGCAGCGAACCGCCCGCGCGGCGGCGGAAAGGAAAAACCTGATCACCTGCTGGGCGATGGGCCTGACCCAGCACCGCAATGCGGTGGCCACCATCAGGGAGGTCATCAATGTGCATTTACTGCTGGGAGCAATTGGCAAACCGGGCGCTGGACTGTGTCCCGTGCGCGGGCATTCCAATGTGCAGGGCGACCGCACCATGGGGATCTTCGAAAAAATGCCGGACAGTTTTCTGGATAGCCTTGAACAGGAGTATTCCTTCGAGGCCCCGCGGGTGCATGGCTATGATACCGTGGCCTCCATCCGGGCCATGCATGAGGACAAGGTCAGGGTGTTTGCCGCTCTGGGAGGCAATTTTCTGCAGGCTTCGCCGGATACCGAATACACCGCCGAAGCCCTGCGCCGCTGCGCCCTGACCCTGCACATCGCCACCAAATTGAACCGCTCGCATCTCGTGACCGGCCGCACCGCCCTGCTGTTGCCCTGCCTCGGGCGCAGTGAGGAGGACCTGCGTCAGGGGGTGCCGCAGTTTGTCACCGTGGAGGACAGCATGAGCATGGTCCACGCCTCGCGCGGGCAATTGACACCGGCCTCGCCACAGTTGCAGAGTGAAACCGCCATCGTTTGTGGATTGGCCTCGGCCGCGTTGGCTGGGAAAACCGATGCTGCCCTGTGGCAGGATTTTGCCAACAATTACGACCACATCCGGGAGTCGATTTCCCGGGTGGTGCGGGACTGCACGGACTACAACGCACGGGTGCGCCAGCCGGGTGGTTTCCGCATGCCCAACGAAGCGGGCCGCCGGGTCTGGGATACCCCTTCAGGAAAAGCGGAGTTTCACACGGGGCCCGTCACCGCCTTTACCGTTGCTCCGGGCCGGTTTGTCCTCCAAACCTTCCGAAGCCATGATCAGTTCAATACCACCATCTATGGGTTGAATGACCGCTACCGGGGCATCGGACATGGCCGCCGCGTTATTTTCATGAATCCGGATGATTTGAAAAAGCAGGGCCTCAAACCGATGCAGTTGGTGGATATCACCAGCTATTGGAGCGATGGAACGCGCCACGCCGATGGATTTCAGGCGGTGCCCTACGAAATGCCGTCCGGCAATTGTGCCGCTTATTATCCGGAAGCCAATGTGCTGGTGCCGCTGGGGTCCTCCGCGGAAGGCAGCGGCACGCCGACTTCCAAAAGCGTGGAAGTGAGCATCGCGCCTGCGGCTCCACGGAAGTCACCTGCCTAACCGCCCCTCCCCCGTCATGACCCTGCTGCATCTTTATCTGTCCCCGGAGCACAATTATTTCGGACATCATGGCCAGCCGGCGGGCACGGCTCCGATGATCGAGGTGCCGGAACTGAAGCTGGTGGCAGGGCAGGGCATTGAGGGAGACCGCTTTTTCGGTTTCAAGAAGGATTACAAGGGGCAGGTCACTTTTTTTGCGGAGGAGCTCTATCAATCCCTCTGTGCGCGCTTCCGGGTGTGGGACCGGCCATCATCGGTATTCCGGCGGAATATTATCACGGAAGGGCAGGACCTTAATGCGTTGATTGGTCAGGAGTTCGAAATTCAGGGCGTGCGCTTCCTCGGCATGGCCGAGTGCACCCCGTGTTATTGGATGGACCAGGCGTTCCATCCCGGGGCGGAGGAGGCTTTGAAGAATCAAGGAGGACTGCGCGCCAAAATCCTGACGGATGGTGTTCTGCGGATGGATGGAAACGCGGGATGACCCTGCCGTAACCTGGCGGGACGCAGGCCGTAGCGCGGCCGTTTGGTTCCGGTCTCCGGAAATCGAGCCCGCCCGCCGCTCAATGACCGGCTTCATCTTCCGGAAGCGGCTCGGGCAGGAAGAAGGTGAGGATGAGGCCGGAGACTCCCATAACCAACGCGATGATGGCGGCGGTGGCGGCCATTTTACCGGGATTCGGGGGAGTGGAGGCACTGAAGGTGAAGAAGAACCAAGCCATGCTGGTGCCGATCACGCGTCCGCCGATGTTGGCCGCGAAGCTTTCGCCGGTGCCCCGCAGATGGATTGGGAACACGCGGGGGATGTAATTCCCCCAGAAGCTGAACTGGGCCACCAGCAGAATCCCGGCGGCAAACACCGCCCATTTGAACATTCCGAGGACTTCCGGGGTGCCAAAGTTGTTGCCCATCCACCAGAACAGTCCGGGAATGAAAATCAGCGCGGGCACGAGGAACAAGCGGAGCAGGGCGCGGCGGCTCACAATATAAAGTGCGGCAAAGGCCAGCAGCACGCGGCCGACCAGACCACCCACTTCCTGCCAGGTCTGCACGGAGGCGGAGGCTTTTTGCTCAGTCTCGGATTTGGCGACCACCAATGCTTTGGGATTGAGCGGGGCCTCCGGGGTGGCTTTCTGCTTCACGGCGTCCTGGGCGGTGGTGACGGCGCTCTTCACATCCGCGAGGCCGGGCACCATCTGGGGCAGGTGCTGGATAGCACCAAAGGCAATCCCATAACAACACGCGAACAGAGCCGTGGTAACCAGGGTGGTGCGGAGCAGGGCCGGGGAAAAAAGCTCCATGATGCTGGGGCGGCGCAGGGTGCCGGCGGTCTTTTTGGCGAGCCAGGAGGGCGATTCGGGCAGGAAAGGACGGATGATGATGAGCGGAATGGCGGGGATGAGGCCGGAGATGAGGGTGTAGCGCCAGGCTTCATGGGTGCCGTGGATGGCAGGCAGGTCGCCGGCATGGCGCACCGCGAAGCCATAAACCACCGCGACCAGCAGACCGCCAAGAGAGGAAAAGGCCTGGGTGAATCCGAGGACTTTTTCCCGTTGTTTCGGTTCGGGGAAAATCTCGGCCAACCAGGCGACCGCGGCGACAAATTCGACACAGACGCCTACGAAGACAAAGCAACGGCAGAGGAGCAATTGAGGCAGGGTGGTGGCAAATCCGGCGGCAAAGGCCCCGAAGGCGTAAATCAGAATACTCCAGGTCAGGACCCGGCGGCGGCCCAGGCGATCGGTCAGCCAACCGCCCAGCAATCCGAAAACTCCGCCCGCAATCGCCGGAACGAAAAAGAGGATGCGCGCCCAGTGGGTATATTCCGGGGTGCCGACGACCAGTCCACCCAGCGAAAGCAGCGCCGGCTTGATGATCAGCGGGAGCATCAGCAGCTCATAAATATCAAAGGCGAAGCCGATGGAGGCGATGATGCAGATGAGCCACTGGGTCCGGGTCATTGAATTGATGATTTACGATTGGAGATGTTTGATTTCCAGCGAACTGGAGTGTCCGGTGGACGGAGGCTGGATTCTTTACAGTGCGAGCGGTTCCTCTGTTTCAGCTTTTAGGATATCCTGCAAGGTTTCCCTTCGGGAGATTTGGAGGAGGGTGCCGTCTGGTTCCAGCCAGATCTGCGGGGCACGGCCGACGGAATTGTAGTTGGAACTCATGGCGTAACCGTAGGCTCCGGTGTCACGTAGGGTGAGGAGGTCGCCAGGAACGGGGCGTGGAAGGTCGCGGGGTTGGATGAGTTCGGCGTCGTCGCGGGTGAAGACATCGCCGCTTTCGCA
>JAYUWQ010000910.1:0-2885 GCA_043753485.1 bacterium | reverse complement strand
TTTTCTGGATGACGATGTGGCGCCATTCCGCAAAATCCACCGGACCTCCGTTGGCGGCATTGACGGCCGTCGGGGTGTTGATCCGGGTATTACCACCGCAGCAGCCGGCCGTGTCCCAGTAAATGATGCCGTTGCTCCAGGTGACATGCGCCTGGGCTCCCCGCCCCCCGCCGCTGGAAGGACTTTGTCCCCAGAAACTGGAACTGGCAGCGCTGGCGTAAAGCTTTTGCCAGAAAACGAAGGCAACTTCATCCTGGGTGGCGCCCAGATTGAGGAACCCTCCGGGAGCCCGCATCCGGCGGGAAGCCTGGTCGACACCGAGGTCCAAAGCCTTGTCGCCCGCGAGGCCCGACCGGCCCGTGGCATCAGCGGAATAGGCGGCTCCATTTTCAAAAGCTCCCGCGAAGGACTTCACGGTATCCAAGGCCTGCGTTGGATTGCTGTCATTGTTGAAGTTCCAGTAGGCCACAATGTCGACGAGGCCATTCCGCAGAGGGCGGGAGCTGTTCTTCGTCGGATTCGATGAACTGTAGATGACTTCCAACCCGTCGCGGAAGCCATCCCCGTCAGTGTCCGCCAGATTCGGATTGGTCCCTGGATTCGCGGCACTGGTATAAATGCCACTGTTGTTTTCCACCTGATCATTGAAACCGTCGGCATCGGAATCAACCTTCACCGGATTGGTTCCGGAATTGGCGGCACTGACCCACGTGCCACTGCCATTCTCCGCACCGTCGGCCAGGGTATCTCCGTCTGTATCGGTGACCAGGGGATTGGTGCCGGTATCTGCAGCATTGACAAAAACGCCCGTCCCGCTCTCCACGCCATCCAGCAAGCCATCGTTGTCAGAGTCATTATCCTGCGGATTGGTGCCTTTTTCGTATTCGGCAAGATTTGAGGAGCCATCACTGTCCGCGTCTCCTGCGCCATCATTGACGGCCGGGTTGAGGCCATTGGCGGTCTCGAAGGCGTCCGACATGCCATCACTATCGCCATCCGGGCGGCTTCCGCCGGTGATGACAACTTCGCCCAGCGAGAGGAGATTGGCATCATCTCCCGTCGACGCCGCATCATTCGTCCGGGTGATACGGATCTGTCGGCCCAGCACCGGCGTCCCTCCGTTCAAGGCCTGGATGTCCAACGAAATGCTGAGTGGGCCCGCCAGCGTATTCCCGGGGTTCAACAGCACCGAAGTCCACACCGGCGTACCGGCATCCCCCAGGATTTCCACGGTGATATCGCGCAGGCGTTCCGGGAAGGAGCCGTCGCCGCGGTTGAAAATTTCAAGCAGCTGAATCTGCATCAATTCCCCCAGATCCGCTTTCCACCACTGATTGGTGGTTAGGCCGGTGGCAGTGCTGCTGAAGTTGGAGGTATTGCCATCAAGGACAAGGCTGGCTCCGGTTCCGCTGCTTTGCGAAGCGCTCAGATAAGAGAGCGAGGCCTGGCCGAGATTGGTTCCGAGGGGCAGCACGGCCGGACCCTTTTTATAAAGCTGGACTTCACCCACGTGCAGGAAGTTGCCCGACTGACGGAGCTCAATCACCTTCACATTTTGCGGGCTGGGGAACCGGTAATTCAGCTGGGCGGGCGAACCTGCCACTGGCCCGGAGGCGAACACCTGATTCACCGCGGCGACATCACTGAAAGCCCGCACCACGGTTCCGTTGAGCCGCTCCGCACAGCAGTCGGTGCGGTTGTAGACGCGGATCAGGTCGGCACTCGCCACGTCATTCAATTCGACCCGGAGCCATTCAGCGGCCCCATTGCCGGTGTGATTGAAATCCGGATTGGCCCCCGAGGTATTGCCATCGATCGCCCGCCCCGCAGGAAAACCGTAGGGGTCGCTGGACTGGGAAGCGACTGCTCCGGCGATGAGGTCGACCGGCGTCAGCACCGAAGTGGCCTGGACGCAGCCCATGGTCGCAACTCCTGCACAGAGTCCCACGACGAGCGGATATCTTCTTGTTTTAGGTTTTTTCATGATGAATTCAAGCGGCTTGAATTAAGGTTTCGGGATTCTTGGAGGATATGCGGTTCTGTTGCAATATTTAATTCTACTTTCACCTGAATGGGTGGTGCGGCCGTCCCCCGCTGTTATAAATTTTCGCCCGCAAGCCTGACGGGCGCTCCTTTGGAATGTTTTAAAGCTTGCTGGCCCCTGCCGGAAACCTTAGGAAATTTTTATGGTCCCCTTGCCCCCCCGTTGGAAAAAAGCCGCAGGCATTTTCCTGCTGCTGCACGCCGCGGTCTTCTCCCTGCACGCTCAATTGACGAATGCAGCGCTGGGTAAAACCGCCACCGCCAGCGGTGCCGTCTACGATGCCCAGCGGGCCCCCGGCATGATCACGGATGGCAGCGCTTCCACCTTCAGCCACCCCGCCGCCCCGGTCGCTCCGGCCACCGCGCTGGGTTTCAAATATACCATCGACCTCGGCAGCATCCAGTCGCTGAACAAGTTGCGCATCCTGAACCGCAACGATGGCTGCTGTCCGGAACGGCTCACCAACTACCGCGTTTCGCTTTACACGGCCAATCCGGAGGTAGCCGCGACCCCAGCCGTCTGGACCACCGTGGTGCGGGCGAACGGCACGAATTCAGGCGCCGGCGGAATTGATGAGGTGGTGGCAGGAGCAAACCCCGCCGGACAGTTCGCCGGTCAGTGGATCCGTCTCGAAAACCTGAACAACACCACCTATCACCCACAGGTTGCCGAGGTCGAGGCTCTGACGAGTCAAAATGTGGCGCTCTATAAAACCGTCACCGCCAGTGCCGCAGTGGGCGCCGGAGCTCCGGCTTCCGCCCTGACGGATGGGATCTCCACCACCTACTCCTTCCCGGCCGGAGCCGCTGGAGCCACCCTTGGGTTTTATTACCAGGTGGAT
>JAYUWQ010000909.1:0-2890 GCA_043753485.1 bacterium | reverse complement strand
GGATGAAGGCCATCTGCTGCCCATCCGTTACCGGAGTTCCCCCATTGTGAAATGGACCATCCGCCCGGTTGGTGCCGCTGCCCCCGGTCCAGCCATTGATGGGCCCATAATGCGGCCACGTTTCATTGTAGTTCTCTTCAAAACTGGGGTTTGCCACCAACCCCGCCCGGGCAGCTGTGGCGGCAAACAGGCAGATCAATCCGACCAGGGAGGCAGCGCGATTTTTCATAGGTAAAAGCAAATAAGGACAGCGAGGCCTGCCGGTTTGGCGATTCGCCTGAATCTTGTCAAGATTTTCCCGGAACCGGCCTGCCGAAATCCGGCTTCTCCCCCTCGCGGCCACCCCTAACCGCCCCATTCCGGGAGACCGGCAGATTAAAATTGACATGTTTCCACGGATTCCATATCCAACTTGCCAGCGGATTTTTCCGACACCCCGCCCCAGCCTCCCCCTCCCCGGACATTACTCCTTCCATGCGCTCTTCCCCTCTCTCCCTCAAAACAACCCTGACGGCATTGATCCTGACCGGAGCCCCGCTGTTTGCCGCCTCCATTACGATTCAAAATCCCAGTTTTCAGGCTCAGGATTTTCCCAGCTTTCCGGGATATCTGGGCGGTGCGAATCCCGCGACCATCACCGGCTGGGGCACCACGGGAGGAGCCGGAATCAATGGCAACGACATCGTTGCCGGCACGCCCTTCGCGGACAATGGCGCGATCCCGGATGGGTCGCGGGTCGCCTTTATTCAAGGAGGAGGCAGCCTGAGCCAGACCGTCACCGGCCTCACCGCCGGGAAACAATACTGGCTGCAGGGTTACGTCAACTCCCGCGGACCCGGTGCCTCCCCCCTGGGCAGTATGCCGGCGGTCGGGGTTTCCTTCGGCGGCACCCCGATCCTGCCCACCCAGCCCATCCCTTCCGTGGGAGGCACCAATGCCTATCACAAGGTGAACATCCCGTTCACCGCCGCAGCCACCAGCGGTGAAATCCTCATCAGCTCTGCGCCCTTTGCCGGCGGAGATGTCGCCCTCGTGATCGATGGCATCACCCTGATCCAGCGGGACGCCGGCGAGGTCGTGGTCTTCAACCCCAGCTTTGAGGCCAGCGGCACCGGGCTCAACTTCCCCGGCTATCTCCCCAATATTGCCGGCTGGACCCGCACCATCGGAGGCGGCGGCAATAGTGCCGTCAATACCGCAGGCGGCCCCTTCAGCAATAGCTTCACTCCCGAGGGATTGAACCATGCGGTTCTGCAAAATGAAGCTTCCCTTTCCCAGGAACTCTCCGGCGTGGTCATCGGCAACAGCTACCGCCTGACGCTCGATTACTACGGCCGGGACGGCATCGCCCCTACCGGCCTGATCACCATCGACGGCAAAACCGCCCTGAGCGGGCTCATCCCCAACGGCGGCGGCCAACTCTCCCTCACCTACGATTTTGTCGCCAGCAGCAGCAACCCGACCCTGAGTATCGCCAACCTCGGAGTCGGCGCGGACAGCTCCCTGCTTTTTGACAACATCTCGCTCCGTGCCATCCCCGAGCCAGGCAGCAGCCTCCTTGCTCTGCTCGGCACCGCCCTGCTATACCGCCGCCGCCGTTGATCCCGGGCCACGTTGTTGCTGTCTGAAGCGGCCCCATTGCCCGCGAGGATGATTTGACCAGCCAGCCACCGGTTGGCCCGCCCCCCTAACCCCTGAATATGCCCCCCCTCCTCCGCTGGCTGATCCCGGCTGTGGCGGTGTTTTCCAGTGCCTTGGCTGCCAATGCCGCACCGGACAGCGTCGTCACGCTGAACGAAATCTTCTACCACCCGCCAGACCCGCTGCCGCCCGCCACGACAGCAGCCCCGGAGTGGATTGAATTGCATAACCAGATGTCGATCCGGGTTGATCTCGGAGGCTGGTCCCTGCAGGGAGGAATCGACTACACTTTCCCGGAAGGCACCGTGATGGAACCGGGCACCTACCTTGTTATCTCGGCTGTCGCAGGCAGTCCCCCGGGGGCGCTGGGCCCGATCACTGGAAAGCTGGACAATGCCGGGGAAGAAATCCGCCTCCACGAACGCTGGGGCCGGATGATGGATACCATCAGCTATAGCGATGAAGGGGCCTGGCCTTCCGCCCCTGACGGAGGTGGCCCGTCTTTGGCCAAAGGGGTTCCGGACCACGCCAGCGGTCCCGCGCTTTCATGGATGGCCAGCACCAGCCCGGGCGGCACACCGGGAGCAGAAAATTTCCCAGTCACCGCCGAAACCGCCCCGCGGGTGTTATTCAATGCCGGAGGAAGTTGGAAATATGAGCCCAGCGGCACCGATCCCGGCCCTGACTGGGCGCAACCGGCTGGTTTTTCCGACGCTGCCTGGACCACTGCAAATGCCCCCCTCGGCACTGCCAACCCGCTCACTCCGCCTGCCCCGGTGACCGTTCTCCCCGGCGGACGCCCAGCCTATTTCTTCCGTAAATCCTTCGCCTGGAGCGGCACCATGCCCCATCCCCGGCTGCTTCTGACCGGCTTCCTCAAAGGAACCGTGGAGTGTTATTTCAATGGCGTCCTCGTCGCCACGGAAACTTCCAATCAAACCACCGCCCTCTCCATCAATGCCACGGGCCTCCTTCCAGGAGCCAACCTGCTCGCCCTGAGACTAACCCCGGCCCCGACCTCTCCCGACGTCGTCCTCGACCTCGCCGCCAGCCTGCTGGATGGCACCACCTCGGTGGCCCCCGCACTTCCTCCCATCCTGCCCGGAACAGTGGTGGTCAATGAAATTTCCTATCATGCGCGGCCCACCTTCGCCAATCCCGCCGCCTCGGTCGCCTTTGCGGAAAATCCCGCGGAATGGATTGAGCTGCACAACCCCGGCACGCTGCCGGTGGACCTCTCCGGCTGGCG
>JAYUWQ010000908.1:0-2893 GCA_043753485.1 bacterium | reverse complement strand
ATGTCAGCCTGGGCTTGCGGGAGTTGATCGCCGAGGGCCTGCTGCTTTTCCTTGGCCCATCGCAGCCGGGCTTCATCAGGAATGCGGTTATTCAGGGTCAGGGTAGTTTCGACCATCGCCAGCGGCACGGCGGTGTGCCACTCGATCTTCCGGTAGGCCGCCGCGACGCGCTCTGCGATTTCCCTGGCGTAGGCGTCGTATTCCAGCGCCGGTTTGGCCGGGCCACTGTAGTCGCCACTCCAGAGGTCACCGCTGGTGCCCTGACTCATCATCGCGGTGAAACCGGGGCCAGCCTTGAGCAGTTGGCCGATATGCACCGTGAAACGCCCGAAGTAGTCTGACGAAAGCAGGGGCGATCCCTGGTAGTGCATGGAATAATTGGCCAACAGCGCGAGGGGTTTGCCATCGGTGGATTCCACTGCGAGCATGGAAAGTTGCGGATCGACCGGCCCGGAAGGCCCGGTCACGTCGGGGCTTTGGTGGCCGGGATGCATGTTTGCCCGGACGGTGGGTTGACCAAAGGGATCGTTGAGGAGTTTGTCAGGCCGGCGGATCCAGCGGCGGTTATGGGTGTGGTCCCAGTCGTCAAAAGCGGTCCAGCCGGCCCGGGCGGGTTGCAGGTTTTTCACCGCGGCAATGACTGCTTCCGCGATTTTCCCTGGCAGGATGGCGGCGTAGGCGGGGTCCATGCGCGAGCCGAGACACCCCATGGCCGCCGGGGCGGAGTGGGTGTGGGTGGCGGAGATCAGCATCCGGTCCACCGGCACTCCGGTCGCCTGTGATGCCTTGATTTTGGCCTCGTCAAGGATTCCACGCGGCACCATGCAGCTGTCCACCACGCAGAGCACCAGGGTGGTCCGGCCATCGGCCAGGGCGAGGGCACGGGCGGTGAGGGGATCAACGACTGCGTCAGCGGTCCGTTCTGTGAACATGCCATTCACCCGCACCGGAAACGATGATGGGGCCAGATCCACCACGGCGGCGCCCGCGCGGAATGGCAGGGGCTTTTCCGCGTCAGATTGGGCGATGACCAGACCGGCGGCGAGAAGCAGGAGGGGAAGCGCGGCGGAGAGGAGGCGTCGTCGTGGGTTCATCGGGTTCAGATTCGTTGGGGTTGCGGGCGGCAGGCACCACGCGGGTGGATCGGGTCGAAAGCGGCGGAGCCCGCCAGCGGTTCAGGCGAGGATTTCCCGGATGACGTGGCCATGCACATCAGTCAGGCGGCGGTCCACTCCGGCGGTACGGACGGTCAGGCGCTCGTGATCGATGCCCATGAGATGCAGCAGCGTCGCGTGCAAATCATAACATTGCGTGATCCCATGCATGGCCTTGCCGCCGAATTCATCACTTTCGCCGTAAGCTATCCCTGGTTTGATGCCCGCCCCCGCCAGCCAGGTGACAAAGCTGCCCCCATTGTGATCCCGTCCCAGCGAGCCCTGGGCGAAAGGGGTGCGTCCAAATTCCGTGGTCCAAATCACCAGGGTGTCCTCCATAAGGCCACGTTGTTTGAGGTCGCCCAACAGGGCCGCGATGGGTTGGTCCACACTGGCCGCGATGGGAGTGAGTTCCGCCTCAATGTTGCCGTGATTGTCCCAATTGTTGACGGCGCCCTGGGGACCGCTCCAGACCTGGACAAATCTTGTGCCCCGCTCGATCAAGCGGCGGGCCAGCAGGCAGCGGCGGCCAAAGTCGTCCGTGACTGCCTGCCCCACGCCGTAGGCAGTGCGGGTGGATTCCGATTCTGTCGCGAGATCGAAGGCTTCCGGGGCGCTGAGCTGCATTTTGGCGGCCAGTTCGGCTGACGCGATGCGGGCCTCCAGCCGCGAGTCGCCCGGATGTTCCGTGAGGTGCTGACGGTTCATCTTTTGCAGGAGAGAGCGGGCCTGACGGTCTGCCTCGCCACCGGCAAAGGCGAATTTGTCAGGCGGGAACAGGTCCGGAACCGGCCGGGGCGAGGCGGCCTGGATGAGGGTGCCCTGGTGGCGGGCCGGGAGAAACCCCGCACTGAAATTTGCCTTTTGATTGTAGGGCAGGCCCCGGGCATCCGGGAGGACGATGAAGTCAGGGAGATTGTCCGACAGGCTGCCCAGCGCATACGAAACCCAGGCGCCGAAGCAGGGGACTCCTGGCAGGAGGAATCCGGTGTTCATCATGTAGCTGGCCGGACCATGGACGTTGGTTTTGGACGTCATGGCCATCAGAAAAGCCATCTCGTCCACCCATTTTGCCTGATGGGGGAAGACGCTGCTGACCCAACGGCCGCTTTGGCCATATTGTTTGAAGGCAAAGGGACTCTTCATCACGGCGCCGGAAACACCGGTCTGGCCTTCGGGCTTATCCTTGGGGCCGAGCAGTTCACCATGCCGGCGGGTCAGTTCCGGTTTGTAGTCGAAGGTATCCATCGGGCTGGCCCCGCCATTCATGAATAGTTGGATGACCCGCCGCACTTTGGGGACAAAGGCAGGAAATGCCGGAGCGATCGCCGGGGCTCCTGCTGCGGATTGACGTGCGACCAGTCCTGCCAGCGCGGCGGTGCCGAAGCCGCCGCCCAGGTGGTTCAGGAATTGCCGGCGGTTCCAATGCCGGTGTGGTGAGGAGGGCGGATGCATGATTCAGTCGATGAAAAGAAATTCGTTGGTGTTGAAAAGCACGCGGGCGACGGCGGGCAGGCCCGCGGAATGAGCCAGGGCGCTGAATTCCCCAAGCTCCCCGGCGTTGGGTTCACGGAGCAGGACCAGACGGAACATCTGACGGATCGGTTCTTCCGGAGCCGGAACTGTTCCCGCCGCGCGGGCCGCGAGGTGCGCGCTTTGACCCAGCAGAAAGGGATTATTGAAAAGTGTCAGGGATTGCAGGGCTGAGGCTGAAAAACCCCGGGTGGGCGAGAGCAGGC
>JAYUWQ010000907.1:0-2894 GCA_043753485.1 bacterium | reverse complement strand
TGGGTGCCCCAGTCGAAGCCGAGCCAGTGCACGTCTTCCTGGATGCTCTCCACATATTCAATGTCCTCTTTGGCGGGGTTGGTGTCATCGAAGCGCAGATGGCAGCGGGAGCCGGGATGTTCCTGGGCGAGTCCAAAGTTCAGGCAGATGGATTTGGCATGGCCGATGTGCAGGTAACCATTCGGTTCCGGGGGAAAACGGGTGACAATGGCGGGGTGCTTGCCGGAGCGCAGATCTTCCTGAGCGATCTCGCGGATAAAATCGAGGGATTCGGCGGCGGGGGCATCGGGGGCAGGGTGGGACATGGCGGGAAACCTCACCCTTCCAGTGAGAAGCGTCCGGCGGCAAAAGGAAAATGCGGGGTGAAAGGACTGGTTCCACCCGTTGACCTTGTATGGAGTGCGCTGGCCCTCCAGCGCTTTATCATCGCGGGCGGTGTTCCAACTAAAACCAGCGTCACTGATCAGGGGATACTCCCGTGCTTTGGGAAACCGGGGGCGCTGACCACCGCAGAGGGCTGCGGGGAGGGAAGCGGCAGAGGGCTGCCGCAGGCCATGGCGTCCTCCCGGATCACCAATCGGGACTCACCTCGTAGTCATCGTCAACGTTGATCTGGTCGGTTTTGAATCCGTAAAGGGTCTTGACCATCGCAGGAGTGGCGATCCGTTCAAACCATCCGGCGGAGCACCAGGAATACGTTGTGGCGTGATCAGTCAATCCATGCCGCACTGGGTTCTGATGGACGTAATGAAGCCGGGCCAGATAGGATTTTTCATGGGTGAGGAGGGTTTCCCGGTATTGATACCAGACTTTCCTCCCCGGCGTCTGGTCGAGGCGGTTCACCCACCCTGCGAGCTTCACATGCAGGGTTTTCAGCATGGGTTTGAGCGTTTCGGGGGTTTCCGGCGAACGGCCGATAAAGTGATAGTGATTGGAAAAAACGGCCCAGGCTTCAAGGGTCCAGCGGTAATGTACGGCCATTTTCAAAAGCCCCCGGTGGAGCACCGCCAGACGTTCACGCCCCCGGAAATGGTGAAGCTTGTGGTAGGTGGCTGCGGTCACCATGTAGGTGCCCGTGGCTCCCAGCCGGTGCGGCGGCGCGTGCGGCCATGGAATGCTCTTTGAAGGCCCGTCTTGCATGGGCAATAGCGATGTTGACGGGCAAATCAGAGCGCAACCGGAAAATATGAACTCTTCTATGGAGTGCGCTGGCCCTCCAGCGCTTTATCATCACGGGCGATGTTCCAACTAAATCAGGGTTACTGATCAGGGGGATGCGCCCGTGCTGTGGGAAACCGGGGGCACTGACCACCGCAGAGGGCTGCGGGGTGGAAAAGCGGCAGAGGGCTGCCGCACTCCACATTCAGCGGTTCCTCCTCCTTCGATCCAGCTGGTGAATGGTATTTTGAAAACGCCGAAGCATTGAATTCCGCCAAAAACCGGCACGAAACCCTCTGAGCTGGATTTTATTTACAATAATTATGAAAATTATCTTGAAAATAATTCAGTCGTGAGGTAAATTCACAACGTCCACAAGGACCATACCAACTAAAAAGACCAAAAAAATGAAAAATCTGATCAAAACCAAAGCTAAAAAAGGATTCTCCCTCGTTGAATTGCTCGTCGTGATCGCCGTCATCGGCGTGATCGCCGCCATCGCGATTCCTGCGATGTCCGGGATCTTCGGCAAGAGCGAAGGTGCCAAGAACAAGCGCAACGCCCAGAGCATCGTGTCCACCTTCAACTCCGCCCGTGCCGCCGGAAACACCGTTGCCTACACTGACGCCGCAGCAGCCATCCTCGCCGTAACTTCGACGACTGGTCTGGCTGGTGCCGGTGCCTTTGCTGGTAGCCAATTCGCTGCTCCGATGACCGCGACCGAGTCCGCAGCCGCTACGCCTGGGATTGCTATTTCCGCTCCCGCTGCTACCGACCCCAACGGCAATCTCACCGTCCTGACCCTGGTCGCTCAGTAAGATTCTGCAAATCTCAGCCCCCGACGGATTTCCGTCGGGGGTTTTTTGTAAAAGAAGGAAACTAGTTTTCAAACGGCTGTGATGACCCCGCCGAAGGAATCGTTCCCTTGATACTTCGAATCCCGACGTTCCGAGGTGCGTCCGGCTGGATTGGTTGCATTTTGTTAAAATCTGGGACTGCTGCCGGACCAAACCCGATCCTATCTATACATCCAAAGAAGAATGGCTGTATGCAGCACGGGTCGATTTACGTTGAACTCATCTTTTCCGAAAATGAAACCATTGCAAAAATCCAATAACGTCATCGCGACCAAGGGTTTTTCCCTCGTGGAACTGCTCGTGGTGATTGCGGTGATCGGCGTGATCGCCTCCATTGCAGTTCAGGCGATAGGAGGTTTTTTCGGAGTCACCAACCGCACCAAAATTCGCCAGAATACGCAAACTCTGGCATGGGTCTTCGCCAATGCCCGGGCTTCCGGTGCCACGTTCGCGTCGTACGACAAGGACAGTGTGATCGACGCGCTGACAGGTCCCAGTGGGGTGAATGGTAAAGGCAGCATGGCTTCGGTTTTCTTCAAAGTGTCCATGAATCCTGCGGAAGTGCTCGAGGTAAAAAATGCCGCCTCCTTGGTGGAGGCCGGCAGCGGGGAGGATTTCCGCCTCATTTTCACCGGGCAGTGAGCGAGAAAGGCATAACCGCGGTAAAGGGCGGGGTGCTTTGTCCGGCAGTGGCATAAAGCGTGCTTTTCAAGAGGCTCCCGCCGGACCTATACTTGCCTCATGCCCTTGCTCATTCAAAACGGCCACTTGGTCAGCGCAGACTCCGATTGCTTCGCGGATCTCTACTGCGAAGGCGAAACCATCACGCGGATCGGGAAGGATCTTGAGGTCCCGCCGGACACGGAAATCATTGACGCC
>JAYUWQ010000906.1:0-2895 GCA_043753485.1 bacterium | reverse complement strand
CCGCAGCCAGCATGGCAATAATCGTGATCACGACGAGGAGTTCGATCAGGGTAAAGCCCCGGTTTCGTTTGGTGGTTTTCATATGATGTTGTGGTGTGGCGGACGGGCCGCCGATTGGGGTATGGGTGCGGGTTATGATGTATTGGAAAGCCTGCCCGCATCCGTAGCAGGACTTCCAAATTCGATGGTATCAATCCAGGACGAGGGGGCAAGAAAATTCCGTAGGGAAATCTCTTACCGTGAAGGGGCCATTAAAATCCGGCCGCGCTTCCTCATTTGGTCATCAATTCCTTCACCTTCGGCTCGATGGCACGGGCCCATAGTTCATAGCCTTTTGGGCTGAGATGGAGAAAGTCGGGGGCAATTTCCTTGCTCAGGGAGCCGTCGGGTTGAAGGAACGTCTGGCTTAAATCCAGATAGAACACATTTTGATCGTCGGCCAATTTGCTGATGAGCTGGTTGATTTCGTTGGTGCGGACGCGTTTGGGATCCTCCGCCTTTTCGGCGCGGGGAAAGACGCCAAGCACCAGGACTTTCATTTGAGGCTGCTGGGCGCGCAGTTTTTCCACGATCGCCTTCACGCCGGCCGCCGTATCGGCCGCCGGGTCCATGCGGTGTCCGGTGTTGTTGGTGCCGATCATCAGCACAGTGAGTTTGGCTTTCAGGCCGTCATAATTGCCATTTTCGAGGCGCCAGAGCACATGCTCCGTGCGGTCGCCGCCGATGCCAAAATTGGCAGCTTTCATGGGTTCCCATGTTTTGGCCCAGACCTCCTTGCCCGCGCCACCCCAGCCTTGGGTGATGGAATCGCCCAGGAAAATCAACTGGGCTTCGCCTCTTTTGGAGATTTCGTTGAAGGATTCATGCCGTTTGATCAGTCCTGCCTCCGGGCGCGGGTCCGGGATCAGGGCTTTGGGGAGCGCGGCATCCTGAGCGTGGGAGGCGGCCGTCGCCCAAATACAGAGAATGGAGAGAAGCAGTCGTTTCATGAAGGGACGGTTTTGGCGGGGGGCGGGCGTTCGGGCAAGGCAATTCTTGCATCTTCCCCAAACTGTCTGCCCTCCGGATCAAGGGCTGATGGTCCAGGTTCCCCCGGTGGGGGGCAAAATGACAGGCAAGTGGGGAATCCTCGACTCCCGGACCACCTTGCCCGAGCCATTCAGTTCCACAAAGGACGCAGCGTGGAGGGTGCCTTGGAGCGGCCGCCCCGCTGAGGACAGGGTCAGGGTAAAGCGCTTTCCGCCTTGGAGCGCGGATAGATCCAGACCCATCTCCAGAGGACCGCCCGAGGGGTTGAGCAGGGGACCGGAGGACACCGGCAGACCGGGACGGTACATTTTGCCAAATATCTCCCACGTGCTCACCGTCCCGGCGGCGGGAGTGGACAGGGTCGTGGCGCGGAAGGGCAGGGGCTGGAGGGTCTGTACCCCATCGCTTACTGATATGACGAGACCCCGGCGTTCCTTGAGAGCGAGGGATAATCGCAACATCAGGCGCGGGGATCGGTCCGGGGCGGCCTGCACGACCGCCACTTCACCCGCACGTGGCCATGGGCTAAGGGCATGTTCCCGCCAGAGTGCCCACGCTTTGCCGGCGGTGCCCCAGCGGGTGCCCCAGGGATTCACCACCAGAAATGCCCCACGTTCGCGGTCCGCCAGATCCACCCGGCCGTCGCCCGTGATATCAAGATCATGGGTGATTTTCCCATCCCCGTTGGTATCGATCCCGATGGTGTCATCATACCCGGCATAGATCATGTTATGACCCGGTCCGGTCCGGCCCCATTGCTTGACGAGGGTCCCGCCTTCCGGGCGTTTCACCACTCTGGCACCCCGGACCTGGAAATCACAGGCCACCGGATGCCCGGCGGCCAGTTGATCCTTGACCTTCTTCAGGTCCGCTTCCGTCCGCAGCGGCAGCATCTGCCAGCCTGCGGGTTTTTGGCGCAGAGCCCGGACATACTTGTCAAATCCATGCATCAGCCCGCGCCCCGCCCGCGGCAGGTCGCTTTCAAGCGGCACCCCGGTCTCCCGGGTGAGCCGCCAGCCGTCGGTCACATGCGTCCCGCTGGTCATGGAATCGGCGAGAATGGCATAAGCCTGGTAAGGAGAAAGCCGTGCCGCCGGAGACCCTGCGGACAGCCCCCGTTCCCGGTTCCGCTCTGCCGTGAGCAAATAAGCGAGGCCTGCTTGCTGGGCACAGCTGTTGCCCTGCTGCCCGACAATGGTCGGAAACCATGCCTTTGCGGTAAGGTCCACCCGGGGCACCCCGGACGATGCTCCGGAGGGCGTTCCGACCCCTTGGCAACCGGCCGAGCCGAGGGTGATCAGGGCGGTCAGGACCGGGAGGAATCTGGGCAGGGAGGCAAAAGACATTGCACGTGGGGAGACAGGAGCGGCTTACCAGAGCACAGGCGTCCGGTTTGTGCGATCAATCCTTGGCCCTTCCGTTCAGAAAGACACCGCTGGCCGGCCATGGTGGGGAGACCCCCGGCAGGCTCCAGTTCCGTCAGGGCACCCGCTGGAGGGAGAGTTCACCATGATCAGCGGCCGCATGATAGCGGGCTTCCAAATGACTGCCGGCTACGGTCCCGGTGTGGCTGAAGACCCCGCCGAAGGCAGGGCCAAGGTCGCGCTGGCCGCTGAGCGTCCAAGCCCCATCCGGTTGCGGCAACGCCTGGCAATCGACGGTGAAACCACCGCAGAAAATCTTCGCCCAGGTGGCGCGGTAACGATATTCCCAGATGCCGGGAGCTTTGGGGAAAACGGCGCAACGGAGTTTGCCTGTGTGCCCGGTGGGGACGCTGCGCCAGGAACCTTCCCAGGCCCCGGAAAGCCCGTCCGCGGGGGCCCGCTGCTTCGCCTTGGTCCAGCCCCGCGGCCATCCCGTGCAGGA
>JAYUWQ010000905.1:0-7338 GCA_043753485.1 bacterium | reverse complement strand
CGGCAGGGCGGGTGGCACGGGCGGCCGCGGTGACGTGGCCGGCAGGGCGGGTGGCACGGGAGGCCGCGGCGTGGCCTTCCCATTCCGGGTGACGGTGGACGCCAAGGTGGCGCGGCGGGCCATGCTGGCGGGCTGGTGGATGAAGTCGAAGACGCCGGTGCGGTTTTTATTCCCAAAGCCCTGGCCGATGCTGAGCTGCTGCGGCCCGGTGAGGCCGCCCGGTGAGGCCGCCCGGGAAGATGCGGTAGACCGTGGCCCCGTGGTCTTCAGATAGCTGGTGACCTGGGTGGCGGTGCCGTCGCTATTGGTGAGGAGAACGCCCATGGCAGGCTCTTCGAGATCCATGACCCCGTAGCGGGTGAGGGTGAGCTCCAGGCCCTGACCGGGGGTGTAGGTGTTGACGGTGTTCGTCCCCTTGTTGGTGACGCTCCGGATGATGGGGACGACGCGGCCCTGGCTGCCTATCCGGAAAACAGGGTGGAGGCGGTCTGTCCGGAGTGGTGGCAGGCGGCAGGACGGTGGATCTCCAGTCTGTGAGGAAAATCGCAAAGCAGCCATTCTGACCGGCCTCTGGCGGGAGCGCACGGTAGCACTAAACAAAACTGACCTGAAGGATCGGGATCCTTCAGGCCAGCCGGTGGCCGCTGTTTGATTAGCGTGCCTAATCCAATTCAGGATGCGTGATCAGGCCGCTTTCTTCGCGGTGACGGATTCGCCCTTCTTGTTGTGCTTGTCGGTGGAGACGGTGACTTCTTTGCCGACGAGGTCTTCGATCTTGGCTTCTTTGCCGTCGGCGCCGAGGATCTTGGCGTCGGCCGCGAGGGTGATGGCTTGTTCGCCGACTTTGAGTTCTTTCTTCTCCTTGTCGTAGGAGGCGAGTTTGCCCGCGACCGGGACTTTGATGCCGCAACCGGCGTTGGCGGAGCCGATCATGGTGAGGGCGATGGCAAGAGCTAGGAGATGTTTCATGGATTTAGAGGGTGCTTGGAAAGAGGAGAATTCCCCGCCAAGAGGGGAAGTGTCTCAAATTCCGCGGCGGCTGGCAACTTAAAACGCGGTCCGGATTCGCGGGCTTGCGGATGGGCGGGCGGCAGGCGGCGGAAAATGCGGACGGAGCCCGTTTTCCGCAAAACGGGACTGGCCACCCGGCCCCGGCTCCATTATGAGACTTCCGATAGCCGGGGGATCATCCCGGATCACCTGCTTCCGCGCTGCATGACTCCCCGCCCTTCCACGCCCGTCCGGTCTCCCTTCGCGGTTCTCCTCCTCGTCCTGGCTCTCGCGGCCAGTGCCTGGTCGCATCCGGTGCCGGACCTCCCCGTCCGCTCGCACTTCAATGCCGGTGGAGGAGCCGAGATCCGGGTCGAGGTGGATCCCCGGTGCTTCGAGGCGGATCCGGAGAAGGTGGATTATTTCCAGAAGGACAAGATCGAGAGCCTGTCCGGCGACGAGGTGAAAAAGATGAAGGAGAGGGCGGATGTCTTTATCCGGGAACGGCTCCGGTTTCTATTTGATCCCGTGGGCGAGGTGAAGCCGGAATTTGCCTGGGAGTTCCAGAAGCTCGGGGACGGCGGGGTGCCCTTCGAAACTGATGACAAAGCCCTTTTGAAAGGCAGTGAAATGGTCCTCGTCGGCTCGTGGAAGGCCACCGTGGTCGCGGGGATGACCGGCTACCGGGTCGAGGCCTTGGCGATGGCTCCTGAAAAAATGGGGGCTCCGCTCAATGTCATGTTTCTCAACTTCATCGGCGGGAAGCCGGTGGAGCGTTATGCGGTGCTCTTCCCTGGCGAGACCAGCTTTACCCTGGATCTGACAGAACAGGGGATATTCGCGGCGCCGGGGGGGCGCACGGAAGCCTCGGTCGGCGTGCAGGCACGGCCGGGGGATTGGCTCTCGCTATTCGGATCGGAGATCAAACGCGGCTTTACCCACGTCATTCCCCACGGGCTCGACCATATCCTCTTTGTGCTGGGGGTCTTCCTCATGACGCGGAAATGGAAGCCGCTCCTGCTGCAGATTTCCGCCTTCACGGCCGCTCACACCCTGACGCTTTGGCTGGCCTCGGCGGGGATTGTCAGGATGCCGGCCAGCATTGTGGAGCCCGTCATTGCCGCCAGCATCGTGGCGATCGCCCTCGAGAACATCTTCCATCAGAAATACACCCACTGGCGTCTGCTGGTTGTTTTCGCCTTCGGGCTGATCCACGGGCTCGGATTCGCCGGGGTGATGTCGACGCGGCTGGACTCCACTTCCTCGCTGATCGTGGGACTGCTGGGAATCAATGTCGGGGTCGAACTGGGGCAATTGGTGGTGATTTTGATGGCCCTGCTCGCCACCTGTTGGATCTCCAGTGCAGCCGGCTACCGGAAATACGTGGTCATCCCCGGATCGATCCTGATTGCGCTGGCGGGAATCTGGTGGGTGATCCAACGCACCTTGCTGTAAGGGTCGGGTCATCCTTTCATCGTGCCTGCCCGCCTGTCGTCTGACTGAATCCGCCACCATGAAAAAGTCAGTTCCCGCCGCCAGCCCCGGGGCTTACGTCAACCCCCTCACGGGTTGGCAGCGCGCCACGGTGGAGCGGATCCGGGCGGCCGTAGGGGGTCTTCCACGGCTTGGAGCCTCCGATTGTCGTATGGGGGCGGGCTTCTGAAGTCATAGCCTCTCTTTTTACAAGCCAAACGCGGGGCGGTCTGATAACCTCCGGGGATGCGGCAGAATTCAAGGTTTTCCAGAAGCAGAGGCGGGGTTTCCCGGGTGACGGCAATGGGCTGTCTTCTGCTGGCGGCGGGAGGGGTCAGGGCGGAGGTGCGGATCAATGAACTGGTGTCTTCGAATGGTGGGTCATGGCACGATGAGACCGGGGCCACGCCGGATTGGATCGAGCTGCACAATCCGGGGCCGGGGGCGGTGGAGCTGGGCGGTTACGGGCTTTCAGATGATCCGGCCATCCCCTTCAAATGGACCTTTCCGGCGCGGACCCTGGCGGCGGGCGGGTATCTGGTGGTGGGTGCATCGGGAGAGGACCGCCGCACCGGGGCGGTGCTGCACGTGGGATTCTCCCTGGGCCGGAATGGGGAGACCGTGACCCTGACCGCACCCGGGGGAACGCTGGCGGATCTGGCTCCCCCGGCAGAATTGCGCCGCGACATGAGTTATGGAAGGCTGCCGCCAGACGGGGCCTGGCGGTATTTTCCCAAACCGACCCCAGGCGCGGCGAACACGGGTGCGGCCTATCTGGAAGTGCTGAACCAGGCCCCGGCCTTTTCCGCGGCGGGAGGTTTTGCCGGCACGGCGGTGACGCTGACCCTCACCGCTCCGGAGCCGGGGACGGTGGTGCGTTATACGCTGGATGGATCGGAACCCCGCGCGGACTCGCCGGAGTATGCCGCGCCGTTCACCCTCACCAGCCGGGCAGGGGAGGCCAATGGGTTGTCCCTGATCGAGGGAACGGCCACCACGAACCAGCATACCGATGGCTGGAAGGCGCCCGTGGGGGAGGTGCGCAAGGCACGGCTGGTGCGGGCAGCAGCCTTCAAGGACGGTGCGGTGCCTTCGCCCGTGATGTCGCATACTTATTTCATCGGGCCGGAGGCACGGCGCACGGACGGGCTGGCGGTGATGAGCCTGATGACGGCCCGGGAAGGGCTCTTTGATTATAACACCGGCATCTACATGCTGGGGAAAGTATTTGATGACTATGTGGCGGCGCATCCGGGAGAAGCGCTCACGGGCCACACCCCGGCGAATTATACGCAGCGCGGCGAGGCGTGGCAGCGGGAGTGCTCGGTGGAGTTTTTTGAGCCGGATGGCACCCGGGCCTGGGCGGCGCCGGCATGGCTGGACATCAAGGGCCAGTCCTCCCGTTCGTTCCGGCAGAAATCTTTCGGGCTGGATTTCCGCAGCGAGACGCCGCCGGAACGCGCCGTGGGCTATCCCATATTCCCCGGGCTGATGAAGACGGGCAGTGGGGGGCCTCTGGAAGTGTTCCAACACCTGCGGCTGCGGAACTATGGCAATGACTGGGCCTATGCGACGATGCGTGATGGTTATTGCCATCAACTGGCCGCCGGTCTCGGCCTGGATCTGATGGCGTGGCGGCCGGTGGCGGTGTATCTGGACGGGGAGTATTGGGGAGTGCTGGAACTGCGGGAACAGCAGGACCCGGTGTATTTCGCGGAGCACTACGGCGTGGAGGCGGATGAGGTCGTGATCCTGAATGGGGATGGCTCGATCGAGGAAGGCGTGGCGGCGGATTCGCAGGCCTATCTCAATCTGCGGACCTACGCGGAGACACACGATCTTTCCCAGCCGGAGCATCTGGCCTACATGGAGGCGCGCATGGATGTGGAGAATTTCCTCCGCTATCAGACCACCGAGATCTTTCTGGGCAACGCCGACTGGCCGCATAATAACACCCGGATGTGGCGGGTGCGCCGGCCGGACAACTATGCCGGCCGCGATGCCGTGCCGAAGGGCCACGATGGCCGCTGGCGTTGGATGCTCTTCGATCTGGACCTCGCCGTGGCGCATCCGTGGGCGGGGGGATACGGGGAAAACACCCTCGGTTATGCCCTTTCGGAAACAGGCCGGCCCGGCACCAACGCGCCTTGGGCCACCAGCCTGCTGCGGGCGCTGGTGAAAAATCCTGACGTCAAAGCGCGGTTTGCCTCCATGGCGGCGGATCTGTTGAATTCCCACTACAAAGCTGCGCGGGCTGTCGCTCTGGTGGATACGATGCAGGCGAAACTGGAGCCGGGCATGGCCGAGCACATCGGCCGCTGGCAATCGCATGGAAACAGCGTGGCGAACTGGGTGACGCAGGTGCGCACGGTGCGGACCTGGGCTTCGCAGCGGGAGCTGAATGTGAGGCAGCATTTCAGTTCCTCGCTGGCGCTCGGGGGGTATGCCCCGCTGACGGTGGACCGCACGCCGGCCGGGGGCGGGGAGGTGCAGGTGAACCGCCTGCGGATCAACGCCAGCCTGCCGGGAGTGGCCACACCGGTCTATCCGTGGCGGGGCACCTATTTCCGTCAGGTGCCGGTTACGCTGACGGCCATTCCCGCGCCGGGCATGGAGTTTGAAAAATGGGTCTGGTCTGCCGGGGAGAGCGCCAGTCCGGTGCTGGGCCTGACACTGGCCGCGGCCACCACGGTCACGGCGCAGTTCCGGGTCCCACCGCCTCGTTGGGAGAGTGCGGTGCGCCGGGCCAACGGGGGAATGGGAGTGGTGATGACCGGCCAGCCGGGCGCGGCCTACCGGCTGCAGTTTTCCACCAATCTCACGCACTGGGAGAATGGTGCGACCTTCAACGCCGACGCGTCCGGGCGTTGGGTGGGAGAACTGCCGCCGCCTGCGGCAGGGCAGCCGGTGGGTTATTACCGCGCGGCCAGTCTGCCATGAGACGGGGGCCTTTCTACGGGATCTGATATTTCTTTGATTCCGGATCGTTTGTTATTGACGGCAGGCCGCCACTTAAGCTGTGCTCACGGCGGCTTGCCCCTATAATCCCTGCCGAAAAACTATGAGAATTCCGAAGATACTTTTCTTTCTGCTGCTCAGTGTCCGGTCGCTGGTCGCCCAGGTCGCTCCTTTTGATCCGGCGGCATGGCCGGCGACGATTGATAAAACAAAAACGGTCCACTTCAAGATCGTGAACGATACCCTGGCGGTTCCGGCCGGGGCACCGAATTGGAGCACCGCGTCGATGACTATCCTGTCCGGTGGGGATCAGGAAACCACCGCCTTCAGCGTGGCCGGCCAGGACGGGGTGCGGGCGACCAGCAATTACATGAATTTTGGCGACACGGAGTATGCCGCCTGGGCAGAGGAACCGGTGATCGACATCCTGATGCAGGTGTACGGGGACGCGGGAGTCCTCAGTACCACCGGCCAGCCGCGCAATTTCAACTTCCTGATAGGAGCGCTGCCTGCCCTGGCTGCTCCCAGCGGCGGGCAGGCCCCGGTGGAAGCCAAGAACTTCCGTTGGAACTGGATTCTCTTCCGTATCAATAACGACCTGCGCGGTGACGGGGGCCGGTTGGTCGGCACGCTGCCACCGGGAGTGCAGGGGGACTCCTCCCGCGGGGGAGTCAACGGCGGCACCATCCGAATGGAGGGCGTTCCGGGGCTGGGGGTGCGCGCAGTTGCTTTTGGCCAGCAGGGTGCCTTTGGCGAACCGGCGGATGTCAACGTTTTTGCCGCTTCCGAAGTTTGCGCCCAGGAACCGGCGACGAACCGGGTGTGGCTGGATATCAACGGGGCCACCATGCAAAAGCTCATCATGCTGGACGACGGTGATCAGCTGGTGGAAATGGAACAGAACATCGGGCCGGCCGGAGACAAACGCACCGCCCTGCGCGCCGAAGGAAATCTGATGAATTTCGGCATCATGGACAACTATCTCGGGCTCAAGTGCAATGAGCCGCACCCCATGAAAATCTGTGTGGAATATTTTGATGATCCAGCCCGGGCCGGGGCGGTTTTCGGACCGGAAGCCTATGCCAGCGATGCCACCAATGGCGTCGGCTTTGCCCCCGCGGCCAAATACCAGGCGCTGCAGGGCACCGGACAGTGGAAACGGCGTTCGTGGGTGGTCGGCGGGGTGAATCTCCGCGGGATCAATACCGGAACCTTCACCGGTGGACCGCGGCTCTTTTTCTCGCAGCCGGTGCATGTCTCGCGGGTTGATATGGCGGTGCTGCGCGAGGGCACGCACCCGCTGGCCGGGCAGGATCCCCTGGCGAACTGCCAGACCGATCCTGCAGTGTGTGAGGGCGTGTATGGCGACTATGTGGAAATGGACCTCGCCAACGGCACCCTCGAAGGCCTCGCCCCCGGCAGTTCCGGCGGCGATCAGGAAATGATCCAGGAGGAAGCCGGCCCGGTGGAGGACCGCCGCATTGCGATCCGTCCGGCCGGGAATGACGGGACCCCGGGGTTTGCCCACCAATATCTGAATTTCTCCCTGACGGAGCAGCGGCTCGGGCCAACCTCCCAGCCGAATGCGCGGCTCGCCATCGCGGTCACCTATTTTGATGATCCGGCCCTCACGGGCCAGTCGTTCCGGCCGGAAGTTTACCGCACGGAAAAACCGGACGGCACCACCACCTTTGTCTTTCCCCCAGTCTCCCTGGGCACCGTGCTCCAAGGCAGCAACCGATGGGTGGAGTCGTATGTGGAACTGGAAAATGTAAAATTCGAGGGGGTGAACCAGGGGCCGCAGGCGGCGGCGCGGTTTGCCGCCACGGGGAAAATCTTCTTCAGCCGCGTGCGCTACGCGGTGATCCGTCCCTGCGGGGAGAAAAGCGGCCAAAATCTGTTGAGCGGGGCGAAGCC
>JAYUWQ010000904.1:0-2895 GCA_043753485.1 bacterium | reverse complement strand
GGCAACCCGGCGGACGATTCGGCCTACGGCTCGGGGGCGGCCTACATTTTCACGCGCAGTGGGACGGTGTGGACGCAGCAGGCTTACCTGAAGGCCGGCAACGCCGAGGCGAAGGACGAATTCGGCATCTCGGTGGCGGTGGCGGGCGATACGGTGGTCGTCGGGGCTGAGTTCGAGGCCAGCAACGCGACCGGGGTCAACGGCAACCCGACAGACAATTCGGCCTTCGGCTCGGGGGCGGCCTACGTCTTCACGCGCAGTGGGACGGTGTGGACGCAGCAGGCCTACCTGAAGGCGGGGAACACCGGAGCGGCCGACCTATTCGGCTCCTCGGTGGCGGTGGCGGGCGACACGGCGGTTGTCGGGGCCTACGCTGAGGCCAGCAACGCGACGGGGGTCAACGGCAACCCAGTTAGCAATTCAGCTTACGCCTCGGGGGCGGCCTACGTCTTCACGCGCAGCGGAACGACGTGGACGCAGCAGGCCTACCTGAAAGCGGGCAACACCGGAGTGATAGATTACTTCGGCGCCTCGGTGGCCGTGTCCGGCGACACGGTGGTGGTCGGGGCTTACGGCGAGGATAGCATTGCGACCGGGGTCAATGGCAACCCGGCGGACAATTCGGCCAGCGGTGCCGGGGCGGCTTACATTTTCACGGGCTTGGGCCCAGTCGTCCTCACCCCGCTGGAGCAGTGGCGGCAGCTTCATTTCGGCGGTCCGGTCAACAGTGGCGACGCAGCGGACGGTTTTGATTTCGACAAGGACGGATTGGTCAACCTGCTGGAATGGGCCACCGGCACGCCCCCCACGCAGCCGAACCCCTATCAGCCGGCGCTGGTCCGCAATGGATCGGACCTGGAGTTCACATATTTGCGCAGCCTTGTCGCCTTCACTGCCGGGACCGGCTACAGCGTGGAATGGAGCGATACGCTGGCGGAGGGAAGCTGGCAGACCACGGGAGTGACGCAGAGCGTAATTTCCTCCACCACAGGCGACGTGCAGACCGTGCGGGCCACCATCCCCACCGATACCGAACGACGCTACCTGCGCCTGCGCGTGACCTCTCCGTAAAGTTAATCAACCTACCCGGGCCGCTCCCTGCCGCCAGCAAGGTGGAGGGCAAGCTGGCCATCACCCTCCCGCGCAACACCACCGCGACCGATGTGACGTTCACGGTGCAAGGGAGCGATGATCTCTCCACTTGGACCGATCTCGCCCGCAGCACGGCGGGCGGGCCGATGGTGGCGCTCGACGTCGGCGTGAATGTGGTGGAAACGGGAGCAGGAGTCCTTCGCACCGTCGAGGTTCGCGATCTGTTCCTCACCACCGATCCCGCGCATCCGCGACGCTATCTGCGCCTCCGTGAGCTGCCCTAGGCCTTTGGCAGTCTCCGTCGGCGGGACATGCATGGAGGGCTGGGGAAAGGGCCGCAGGATGGTAGCCCGGGAAGTAGGATGTTGCGCCCGCCCGCAGGTGGCGTGCTTCCGGGGGGAGCAGCCAGGATTGGCAGGTAGCAGTGGCGGAAAAGCTCAAGGCCAATGTCCGGGATGGGGCGCTCTTCGTGTTCACCAACAAAAGAAGGACCCGGCTCACCGAGCAATTGGATTACGCACCCGCCCGGTTCCTGCGCCGCCGCCTGATCCGCTGCAAATAGGTCCGGCGGGACCATCCGCCCCGGCCTACGATCATCGCTTCGCTGCATACGCTGCAGGACCGCAGTCTCGCTGCGCCTGGGCTACCTTGCCTTTCAGACGGTGCCAGACTTGACGCTTGAATAGTCCACTGACTACCTCCGCAGCCGACAGCGCTGCGAATTCCAGATCTTTCCCAGCAACCAATCAAAAATTCCGACTTCAGACCCCAGCCATATCCTCAAAAAAAGAAAAGGCGCGTGGTCTGCACAGGATCAAGCCGCCTCCGTGCCCAGGGCTCCCGCGCTGCTTTGCTGGAAGACGTGCTGGAAAACGCGTTCTGCCAGTGTCGCCTTGTCGTCCTCGGTGAAAGGTGGGTTTGGCAGAAGGGTGTAGACTTCGCTCTGGATGAGCACCTCCACTTCCGCCTTGGTCGGCTCCTTGGCGGTCCAGTCGTGCCGCAGGGCCACCACCTCCAGCACCTTGGTCAAAAGATGCTTGCTGGCGCTTTTCACAGCTTCCCGCTGCTTCTTGGTCAGCGTGTCCCGTTTCAGCAGGTCAAAGATCGCCAGCTCGTCCTCAGTGAGGCCTTCCTCAGCGGCGCGGCGCTGCTCCTCGTTCAGGCTGGCCAGCAGATCCACCAGCCGCGCAAAAGTCTCCTCGATGGTCACCCGGTCCTTCTCCCGGTTGTAGTCCGCCACGATTTCCGAATACCGCCGGTAATAGTCCATCCGCTCGGGGTTCGCCTGCATCATGCGGACCAGCTTCGCTTCCACCAAAGCACGCATGTCTTCCACTGCCGTTGCCATCCGGGGCACCCTTGTGGCGAACTCCTCCCGCAGCCTCTCCATGTCGATCTTGCTCAGGTCGTAGGTTCTCGCCTCGGCTGCGTCCTCCCCCGGCGCGTGCGTGCGGATCGCTTCGTTTATGATCAGGTGCAGTTGCTTCAGCACCGCCGTCACATCCGACAGATCCCGGCGCTCCCCCAGTTTCTTGTAAATCGCCTCCAAATTGGCGTGCCGCTCCGCATAGGTGTGGATCGCCTCCTCCATGATCAGGGCCTTGAAACGCAGGATGACAATCCGCGCCATGATCCCGAACCGCTGTTGGGTCTCCCTGCTTGTGTGGATAGCGTTCACCGCATCGGCCAGCAGACCCGCTTTGGTGAATCCCTTCGCCCCGATCAGGCCGGCCGCATCAAAGCCCAAGGTTCCTAGGCTTGTCGACATTGGCTACCAGAGATTGTCAGCTGTGTAAATGGCGG
>JAYUWQ010000903.1:0-7350 GCA_043753485.1 bacterium | reverse complement strand
ATGCCGAGTGCCGCTTCGCTCCCTGCTTCCATCTGGAACGTGGCCTGACTCCGGAGGCGGTCGTCCAGGCCGCCATTGATGGCTTCAACCGCGGTCAGGAAAAATACGGGGTGGGTTGGGGACTCATTCTTTGCGGGATGCGGCACCTGACCGATTCCCTGGAGTGGGCAGAGCTGGCGATTTCCTTCCGGCACCGCGGGGTAGTCGGCTTCGACCTCGCGGGCGAAGAGGCCGGGTATCCGCCGAAAAAACACGTGGCCGCATTCGAAGCCATCCAGCGGGCCAACTTTTACTCCACCCTCCACGCTGGCGAGGCTTTCGGGGTCGCCAGCATCTGGCAGGCCCTGCAAATCTGTGGGGCCCACCGCCTCGGTCACGCCACCCGCCTGACCGATGATATGACCATCGTCGATGGCAAGATTGTCAAGCTGGGCACCCTCGCCCAATACATTCTGGACTGCCGGATTCCGCTGGAGATGTGCCTTTCCTCCAATGTCCATACCGGAGCCGTCCGCAGCATGGCGGAGCATCCATTCCGGCTGTATTTCGAGCGTGGTTTCCGCGTCACCCTGAATACGGATGACCGCCTCATGAGCGACACCTCCATGACCAAGGAATTCGGCATCGCGGTCGATGAGTTCGGCCTTGGGGTGAAGGACCTCGAGAAGATCACCGTCAATGCCATGAAGAGCGCGTTCGCTCACTTCGATGACCGCATCAGCCTGATCTACGGCCGTATCAAACCGGGCTTTGAAAAGGCAAAATCCTGAGCTGCCGCGGGGCAGGGCAATCCCGGTGACAATTTCGTTTCCCATTTCACCTGGTTGTGTCCCACAATGGGCGCGTGTCGATTTCTCCCTGGTTTCGTTTTCTGATTGTTTTCTGCTGTCTGTCCGGTGGGGGTGGGGCGGTGGAAATTTCCGAAATTCTTCCTGATAATTCAGGCGGACTGGCGGACGAGGATGGCCAGTCCTCCGGTTGGATCGAACTCCGTAATCCTGCCCCCGCCGCAGTGAGCCTCGCCGGCTGGCACCTGACGGATGATCCGCTGCTTCCGGCGAAGTGGACCTTCCCGGGGGTTACCCTTCCTGCCAACGGCTACCTCGTCATCTTCGCTTCGGGCAAGGACCGTGCGGTGGCGGGCAGTCCGTTGCACACCAATTTCAAGCTCGATGTGGATGGGGAGTATCTGGCCCTGACCGATGCCGCAGGCAGGGTGGTTTCCGGCTTCATCCCTTCGTTTCCGAAGCTGCGGAGGAACATCTCCTACGCCGTGGTCAGTCAGAATATCAATGCTCCGCTGCTGACGGCCGGTGCCCCGATGCGCTATCGGGTCCCCGCCGACGGGACTTTTGGAACGGCGTGGGTCCAACCGGCGTTTGATGATAAGGCATGGACCACCGCCAACCTGCCGGCGGGTTACGATGCCAACGGGGGGAGTGGCGCGCCCCTGCTCAGTGTGGATTTCAACGATCGCGACAATAACACCACCGACACCACCCAGAATGGCTTCACCTCATTTCTGATCGGCAGCACCGGAGGCAATGCCGCCACCCAGACCGGCGCCATCACCCGCACCATCGGTTCCACCCCGGTCACGCTGAGCAATACCGGGGCCGATCCATATGATGACCGCTACCGCACCACTCCCACCGATGGGGCCTCGCTGACGACGCAGCGGCTCCTGCGCGACTTCGTGTTTTCCCGCGATCAAACCGGGACCTCCGGCCTGGATTTGACCGTCAGCAACTTGCCGGCCAATCAACCCTGCCGGGTCACCGTGTGGAGTTATGATAGCTCCAGTCCGGGCAACCGGGTTTCGGATTGGTATGCCAATGGGGTGCTGGTCCGGGACAATTACACCTTCAATGGCAGCAATCTGCCGGCCGTGGATACGGTCGGCCGGTTCGGCTTCGATGCCGTCACCACCGCGGGAGGGAGCCTCGTGATCGGGGGCCGCCGGGACCCCGCCAGCGCGACTTTCGGGGTATTCCTCAATGCCGTGCAGATCGTGCCGCTCGGGTTTGCCGGACTCATCACCACGGATCTTTCTTCCGCCATGCGGCCTCAATCCAGCAGTGTGCTGCTGCGGGCGCCCTTCAGCGTGCCGGATCCCGCCGTTTTCCAACAGTTGAAACTCAAGGTCCGTTATGACGACGGCTTCCTCGCCTATCTCAATGGGCAGCTGGTCGCCAGCCGGAACGCGCCCGCGGATGGGGCATGGAACAGCGTCGCCCCCGCCTCCCGCACCGCTGCGGAAGCCACGGCGGTGGAGGAAATCATCATCCCGGTCACTGCGGGGCTGCTGCTCGCCGGAACCAATGTCCTCGCCGTTCATGGATTCAATGCGGACCCGGATGACAGCGATTTCCTGATGGATTTCCAGTTGGACGGGTTGGGCGGCGCGGCGGTGGCCCCGTTGTTTTTCGCCACGCCCACCCCCGGGGCCGCGAATGCCCCTGGTTTTGCGGGATGGGTCGGGGATACCAAATTCAGTGTGGATCGCGGCTTCTATGACGCTCCTGTCACCACCTTGATCACTTGCGGGACGCCGGGTGCGGAAATCCGCTATACCCTGGATGGCTCGGTGCCGTCCGCGACCACCGGCACAGTCTATGCCGGACCGCTCTCCATCACAAAAACCACCAGCCTGCGGGCCGCGGCGTTCTTCCCCGGCTACATCCCCGGGACCATCGACACCCAGTCCTATGTGTTTCCGGTCCTCACCACCCAGCAGCCCGCCAGCCCGCCCGGGTGGCCCGCGGCCTGGGGCACCGATGCGGAAGTCGGGGGCACCGTGCCGGGCGATTATGAAATGGACCCCAACGTGGTCAATCACACCCAAGCCAGTTATTCCGTGCTGGAAGCCCTCAATGCCCTGCCCACGCTGTCAATGACATTGCCACCGGGCGATTTTCTCGGACCGAATGGCATTTATCAATTCCCCAAAAGCACTGGAGCCGCCTGGGAACGGGCCTGCGCCGTGGAGTTCATGGATCCCAAAGGCCAGGAAGCTCCTTTCGCGGAGAATTGTCAGGTGGAGATCCATGGGAACAGCAGCCGCCGTCCCTACCGGGTGCAAAAACATTCCTTCCGCCTTTCCTTCAAAGCCCCGGCAGGCAGTTCCAAGCTCAGTTATCCCCTGTTTCCCGGTTCACCCGTGAAGGAGTTCAACAAGCTGGTGCTGCGGGCCTGCTTCACCGATGCCTGGTGCCTCGTGAGCTGGGATCCGGGGCGCTACCGGCCGGATGATGCCACCTACCTGCGGGATATCTGGATGAAGCGTGCCCATGAAGCCATGGGTTATCTGGCGCCGGACAGCCGGTTCTGCCATCTCTATATCAATGGACTTTATTGGGGAATGTATAACGTTTCGGAGCGCATTGATGAAGACTACGTGGCCTCCCACCGGGGAGGGGATGCCGCCGATTGGGAGGTGGTCTCCGATTTCGTGGACTCCAATCCTTCCGCCACGAGTCCTTGGAACAGCATGTTCACCCTGGCCAACGCCGGTCTTTCCACCCCCGCTGCTTATGCCGCCATCCAGCAGTGGCTCGATCCCGTTGCTTTCGCGGATTATTATCTCCTGCACCAGTTCGGCGAGGCCGAGGACTGGCCCCACCACAATGGATATGCCTACCGCCGCAAAGTGGGTCCCCACGACAAATACCAATGGGTCACCTGGGATCAGGAGATTGCTCTCAATAATCACGGTATCGACCGGGTCAGCCTCAACGCTCCCAATACCACCACCGACCGCACGCCGGGCCGCCTGTTGAACAAGCTGAGGGACAATGAGGAATTCCGCCTGCTGTTCGCCGACCGCGCCCACCGCCATCTTCACAACGGCGGGGCGCTGGATGTGGCGCCGGGCCAGACACGGTGGAATGCTATCGCTTCAACGATTGATCAGGCCATCGTGGCCGAGAGTGCCCGCTGGGGCGACACCGCCGAGGAGACGCCCTATGGCAATACCGGGGAAAGCCGGCCGGGCGTGCCGCTCAAGTCTGTCTATACCCGCGAGGCGGATTGGCTGCCCACGATCAATCTTACCCGGAATACGTGGATTCCCAGCCTGCACAATACTTCCAACAGCTATGCCACGATCCGCCGTCTCCAGGCGGCGGGTCTGTATCCGCTCACGGAACCTCCCACGCTCAGCCCGCACGGCGGGGTGTCGCTCATCCCCTTCACGATTTCGCTCACAGCCCCGGCCGGGGAGATTTATTACACCCTTGATGGCAGTGATCCCCGCGAAGCGGTGACGGGGGCCCCTCTGGGTATTGCCTATCAATCTGCCGTGATCCTGGCCGGATCGGCGACCCTCAAGGCGAGGGCCCGCAATGGTACCGTGTGGAGTGCCCTGACCGAGGCTTCCTACGTGCTGGGGGTGGCTGCCACCGCCGGCAATCTGACGGTCAGTGAGATCTTTTTCCATCCTCCGGAGGGGAGTCCGGCCCCGGAGTTCATTGAGCTTTGGAATACCAGCGCCAGCACCCTTGATCTGACCAACGTGAGCTTCAGCGAAGGGATTGCATGGACCTTTCCGCCCGGCACCCTGCTGCTGCCGGGACAACGCATCGCCATCACCGGGGATCAGTTTGCGGGGAAGTTGGACAATGCCGGAGAGTATCTCACCCTCCTCGCGGGGGATGGCAGGGTGATTCTGCGATTCCGCTATCAGGATGCTGCGCCGTGGCCGGGCGGCACCGATGGGCAGGGAGCTTCGCTGGTGCTGCTGTCCGCCGGCGCGGACCCTTCCCAGCCGGTCTCCTGGCGTCCGGGATTGTCCAGTGGCGGCAGCCCTGGCACCAGTGACGCCACAGTCTTTGCGGGGAATGCCGGCGCCGACTCCGATGGGGATGGATTCAGTGATTTTCTCGAATATGCCCTTGGAACGAGTGCGGCCAATCCAGCCGCCTTTCCTTCCTGCTCCGGCACGCTTCCGGGTGACGGGTTTCTGGTTTCCTTCACCCGGGCGGCCGCGGCCGATGATGCGGAAGTGTTTCCGGAAGTGAGTGAGAACCTGACGGATTGGACGGCGGTCCTGACGCTGCAGTCCCGCAACCCGGGTCCGGCGGGGTTATTGTCAGAAACTTGGAAGGCTGCGGGTGCTTTACCTGCCCGGTATTACGTCCGTGTCCGGGCCAGAACCCGGCCCTGATCCCGCGGCCGTACCGTTCAGTTGAAAACCATGGGGTTGGATTTCCTGTTGGTCTGACAGATTATGGATTTGATGCTGGGGAACAGCCGGGAAATCACAGAGGCGGGTTCCGGGCTTGCCGGCAAAATGGATTCAGTGGATATCACCCAACCCATTCATGTCAACGCCGCCGCCTTTCGTTTCCTCCCGCGTCCGGGTGGCTGGGCTGGTGGAAGTGGGACTGCTCCTGGGGTTGGCGGGATCATGGTTGGGTTTGCTGGGCGGCTGGCACTGGATGTTGGATCTGTGCAGTCACTTCCGCTGGCAATATGGGGTGGCCTGTCTGCTGGCGCTCGCCTGGGCGGGATGGCGGAAGCGGCGATGGCTGCTGGCTGCCGCCCTGGTCACGCTGGGGCTCAATCTCTGGCTGATGGCCCGTGCGGAGTGGCAGGCTCCTCCCGGCAAGCCGGTGCCCGGGTTTCATGTCAGGGTGATCAGCTTCAATGTGCTCACTTCAAATCCCAACCACGCCGGGGTGCTGCAGTGGCTGCAGGCGGCCGATGCGGATGTCATTTTTCTCATGGAGGTGGACCGGGTCTGGGAGAAGGCGTTGCAGCCACTCCTGCGCACCCATCCGCATCACCTGATTCTGCCGAAAAGCGATAACTTCGGCCTCGCTCTTTTCAGCCGCCTGCCTCTCGAGAGTTTGAGGAAGTTGGATAGTGATGTCCTGGGGATCGGGCTCATTCCGATGCGGATCTTTGCATGGACTCGGTGGAAGCCCGTCTGAAGATGGGCGGCCGGGAACTGCTGATTCTCGGCACCCATCCCGTCCCGCCGATGGGCGGGGAATATGCCGCTGCCCGGGACCGGCAATTGCAGGCTTTGTCCCGCCATACGGCCCAGGCCGGTCTCCCTGTTCTGGTTATTGGAGACCTGAATGCCACGCCCTGGTCCTATGGTTTCCGCCAACTCACTGCCAAGGCTCCGCTGCTTCCTGCCCCCCGCGCCTGGAAACCGACGTGGCGGGCCGGTTCTCTCTTTGCCATCCCGATCGACCACGCCCTCTGCACGCCGCCGCTCCAGTTCCAATCCCGCACCATCGGCCCCGGTCTGGGCTCGGACCACCGGCCTCAGGTGATGGATCTGGGTTGGGCCGGGTGATGAGGATCTCCCTGGCCGCTCATCGGGGCTGGAGGCTGCTCTCCAGTTCCGGGGCACAGATCCAGAGCATGCGGGGCAGGTGGAATGGCCCTTTGAACTGATTGCCCTTGGCGGGTTGGGAGAGGCTCCCGTCGCGGTGCAGATAACCGAACCACTCGCCATGTTCCCGATCCGGAAAATGGGCGAAACCCCAATCATGGACTTGTTGGTGCATGGCGGCATAACGGGCTTCTCCGGTCAGCTTCCATGCCAGCAGGGTGGCGATGATGGTCTCGCAGTGCGGCCACCAGAATTGCATATCGTGCCAGTATTCCTGGACGGGCAGACCCCGGAGATCCGTGAAGTATAACAGTCCGCCAGGCGTGCTGTCCCAGCCGCGGGCCCACATCCAATCGAGAATCTGCAGGCCCAGACTCACGTAGGAATCGTTGCCCCGCAGCCGGCCTTCCTGCATGATGAACCACGCGCATTCCATGGCGTGCCCGGGATTCAAGGCGTGTCCCTCCGCGTGGTCGATGATCCCTCCGTCCGGGGCCACCATTTCCAACAGGGCGGCGTGCTCCGGTTTCAGGAAGCCCCGTTCAATTTCCCCGATCCAGGCATCTACCCATGCGATGAGGGATTTTCCGGATATCAGGTGGTCGCCCAGTCGACGCGCCCCTGGGACCAGACGCTTTTATCGGTGTCCATTACGGTCCCATCGCGGCCGAGGGATGTCAGGATGCCCGCATGACTGCGGTCCAGGCCATGCCGGAGCCAGAATGGCATGACGTCTCCCAGCAGCGTGCTGCGGTAGAGCGCCACGAGGTGCGCCCGGCCTTCCGTGGTGAGCAGATCACTCACGGCCTGGGAGCGGTGAACCAATCCGCGCTCAGCCGGGCAAAGACGATGCGGCCGTAGTTGTCAGCTTCGAACAGGCACCCCGCGCTGCTATCTGGAAGGCGGCAGAGCACGCTGTAGGCAAAAGGGCCGGGGTAAAGCACCCGCCTGGTGGGCCATGTTTTTCCGTTATCAATGCTCGTGTAAATCGTGCCGCGCTCGCG
>JAYUWQ010000902.1:0-7362 GCA_043753485.1 bacterium | reverse complement strand
CGGGAAAAAGTCCGGCTCATCCGTCCAAGCTGCCGGTAATCCATCAGAGCCAGGGTGCCGTGCAGCAGCCAATCCGGCGGCGGCGGGGTGGTTCCCGTCAAATCCCGGCCCGCTTTTCCCTTGAGCACCTGATCGGCAAGGATGGCCCGCACCAGATTCTCCTGGAGCAAGGGACCTGGCACCGATTGGCGGCGGGGGACCAGATTGATTTCGATCCGGAACCCTCCTTCCACCTGCGAAATCGTGGTCCAGACCGGCGGACGCTGGTCGGTGCCACTGGCGAGCGGTTCGCGGATTTGCAGGACAATCGGATAATACCACTGATCATTCAGATGCAATGTTTCCTGTACCGAACGGCGGACCAATCCGGCTGCCGTAAATAGATTCGAGCGCTGGGTGCGGTTGCCCCCCCAGATAATAAAGGGACTGCCCTCCGAGTAGGTGCGCCCCACCTTGTCGTCGGACTGAAGGCGGATGCCGGGAACTTCGCCGGACTTGGATTCCCCGGATGGAACTTCCGGCGGCAGGAGCCCGGGCGTCGCGCCATCCGCGGGCAACGCCGGCACGCTCTCCTGCGCTCCGCCGGGCAGAGCCAGCAGCAGACTGAGGAGAACGGGGCGGATTTTCATCGCGGCATCGTAACGGGAAATCCCCTTAAGCCAAGCCGGAAGCGCAGGGAGGCGGCGATCCGGGGGGTTGCCTGCACTTCGCCTTGTCATCCCGCCGCAAGCAGCGTTTTTTGGCACATGGATGTCCCTCCCGCCGATACCGCCAGCCTGCTGGAAGTCAGATGTTATTTTGTCCGCCACCGGAATGCCCTGCTGGTGCGGGCCAACTTCAGTCCGCTCTTTGTGGACTACTACCTGCACCTGATGGAAATCGCGGCCAAGCACCCGCCCCAGCTCGATGCCATGCTCAAGGAAGCCCTGGTCGGCGTGGTGATGCATGCCGCTTCCCGCCCACGGAATGAACGCCACGCCTGGACGGTCAATTTCCAGCATCCGCTGGCCAATTTTTTCGTCACCGCCGACAATACGACGGCCTTCGTCACCGGCCGCGTTTTCACCGAAGATATCAAACGCGCCGAACGCAATGTTTTCTACGCCCAGGCCCAGAAACATCCGGAAGAGCCGCGCCTGAGCGCCATCGAGATCGACGGGGTGGATTTCCTCAAAGCCGTGGAACAATTTTACGAACGGAGCGAGCAACGGCTCGCCCGCTTTTTTGAGCATTCCCCGGAGGACTATGTCCTCATCTCCTCCCAGCCGGGCTGTGACCTTCCCTGGCTTGAAGGCCTGACGGAGGAGGCGATCCGCACCATCGATAAAACCGAGGAAATCAGCCTGCTGGAGCAGCGCACCTATCATTGGGAATGCGGCTGCACCGAGGCCCGCATCTATCAGGTCCTCGCGCCCCACGCCCGCCATGGCCTCGAGGAACTGTTCGCCGGCGACGAGTTCCTCAAGGTCACCTGTCCCCGCTGCGGCAGACTCTACCGCGCCCACCGCGAGCAATTCGAAGCGTGGCTCGCCTACGAAAAAAACCAGTAAGCGTGGAAATTGAGGCCCCGGCTTGCCAGCGCCGCCAGGATACGCCATAATCAGACTATGCCCTACCATGACCCCACCGGCGACCAACTGGCCTTCCGCCAGTTCTGCCGGATCGCGGACAAGATCGGGGCGGACCCTGCTCTTCTGGAAATCCCGCTGGCCAACATCGGGCGGTGGCTGGCCAACGGCCACTGGGCCAAACGCGAACTGGGCCAATGGCGCCGCTGGATCGAAGACGCCCAACGCTCTCCGGAAGGGCTGCGTTTTTTGTTGGATTTGTTGCGGGACGACGGTGAGGAGTCGCGGGACTGGAAGGGTTTTGATCCTTTTCCTGGAATACTCACTGAGCAGGAATTGGCTCCGCTATCATGGATCTCCCGTCATTGATCAAACTGGTTTCCGCCATCCGGGAAACAGGATGCCACAGGGAACTGATCCTTTTTGGATCGGCTTCCGCTCTGGCATCCTATCCGGATCTTGGAACTGCTGAAGACTCGGCCGTGAGGCATTCGCGGGATGCTGATTTTGTGCTGGATCCCTGGGAGGACGGGATGGCCCGGCAAATCCATGAGCAGGTCGGGGCCGGGAAGTCATTCGATATCGCGCACGGATTCTACGCTGACATCATCCGCCCCATGGCCTGCGAAAACTTCCCGCCGGGTTGGCAGGGCCGTTTGGTGTCGCTGGTAGGTTGTGCCGGAGTGTTCTGCCTCGAGCCGCATGATATGGCGGTCGCCAAATGTTTCCCGGCCCGGAAGAAGGATCATGACCTGGTGGCAGCGTTGATCGCGGCCGGGCGTTTGTCCCGGCCGGTGCTGAAGGAACGCCTGTCCAGCATGGCCCTCACCGAAGCCTGGATCGTAAAGTCCCACCGCTTTCTGCACGGGGTGGCGGAAGCCGGTGGCCAGCCGTTACCTCGTTAGTAAAGGGCTGGCCAGCTTCCAGGGGCGGAGTGGCGGATACGTCCACGCGTAAGCCGCCGCCCGGTTTTTTATGAAACCTCGTGTATCTTCCGCCGTCCAACTCCTTGCGTTTCCTGCGCATCCCGGACCTCCTTTTCCCCCCCGCTCCTCCTTCCGCCATGAACCCTTCTCCTGAATTCATTGCCCAGCACTTCCCGCACCTTGCTCCGGGTAACATTATTTCCACGCGCCGGCAATTCCTCCAGCGCACCGGGATGGGACTCGGCATGCTGGGACTGGCCGGTCTGATGAAACCTGCGGAAGTCCAGGGCGCCGGGAGTCTGCTGGCCACCGCCAAGGGCGGGCAGCCGCTGCATTTTGCGCCCAAGGCCAAACATGTCATCCACATCTTCCTCGAAGGGGCGCCTTCCCATATCGACACCTGGGATCACAAACCGGAACTGAAGCGGCTCGACGGCAAGTCCCTTCCGGGCGGCGATGGACTGGCTTTTGGCTCGCCCTTTGCATTCACCAGGCAGGGCAAGTCCGGGATCGAAGTCAGCGAGGTTTTTCCCCATCTCGGGAAAATGGTCGATGAGATGTCCGTGATCCGTTCCATGTGGACCGACATCCCGGCTCACGAAACCGCCACGGTTTTCATGAATACGGGATCGCTCCGCCTGCCGCGGCCCAGCATGGGAAGCTGGGCGCTTTATGGGCTGGGGACGCTGAATGAAAATCTGCCAGGATTCATCTCGCTGCGCGGCGCCAATCTGCCGAATGGTGGCACGGCCAACTGGCAATCCATGTTCCTCCCCGGCCGGTTCCAGGGGACTAGCGTCAATACCAATGCCGGTGATGTGAACAAGATCATTGAGAACCTGAGGAACCAATACGTCACCTTGCCGGAACAACGGAAACAGCTCGATCTGGTGAAGCAGCTCGACGAAATGCATAACCGGGCGCTCGACCGCGACAGCCAGCTGGAAGCGGAAATCGCCTCCTTCGAAATGGCGTTCAAGATGCAGACCGAGGCCACCGACGCTTTTGATATCAGTAAAGAGACGCCCGCCACCCGTGAAGCCTATGGCATCAAGGCCGGGGCGGCTCTGGCAGGAGCGCGCCAAGGGAAAAAAGCTCCGGCCAATCCAGCCGAAGCCGGCAAACGCCTCCTCATCGCCCGGCGCCTCGTCGAGCGCGGGGTGCGGGTGGTGCAGGTCTTCATCGGCGGCTGGGACATGCACGGCAACCTCAAGGACAGCATGGAAAACCGGGCCGGGTCCATCGACCAGCCCATTGCCGCGCTGCTGGCCGATCTCAAGGAACGCGGCCTGCTGGACAGCACGCTGGTGATGTGGGGCGGTGAATTTGGCCGTACCCCCGGCCGGGACCGCAATGGCCAGGGCGACACCGCCGGCCGCGACCACAATGCCCGCGGTTTCTGCGCCTGCCTCGCCGGGGGCGGAGTGAAAGGCGGTTATGTCCATGGTGCCACCGATGACCTCGGAGCCGCCGCCGCGGTGGACAAGGTCCATGTCCATGATCTGCATGCCACCGTGATGCGCCTGCTGGGCTTTGATCATGAAAAACTGACCTTCCGTTACAATGGCCGCGACTTCCGCCTCACCGATGTCTCCGGCAAGGTCGTCACTCCTATCATCGCCTGATCCCAACGAAGCCATGAAACCCACCCTGCTTCTCCTCTCTCTGGCCGCTCTGTCCGGCCTCGCATCCGCGGCCGCTCCCACGGCCGAACAATTGAACTTCTTTGAAAACAAGATCCGGCCCGTGCTGGTGGAAAATTGCTATCGCTGCCACAGTGTCAGTGAAGGCAAATCCAAAGGCGGCCTCACCCTCGATACCCGCGAAGGCTGGGAAAAGGGCGGGGAGACGGGGCCAGCCCTCGTGGCCGGGAAACCGGAGGACAGCCTCCTCATCAAGGCGGTCCGTCACCATGATCCCGACACCGCCATGCCGCCCAAAGGCGAAAAACTCCCGGACGCCGCCATCGCGGATTTGGAAGCATGGGTCAAAATGGGCGCGCCCGATCCGCGCTCCGGTCCGGCCGCGGCCGTGGAAGCCAAGGCCGGTGGCCCTATGACGGAATCCATGAAGGCCAAGGCCGCCAAACACTGGGCCTACCAGCCTGTCAATGAGCCGGTCCCTCCCGTGGTGAAGGACACCGCGTGGCCCGCCAATCCAGTCGATCAATTTATCCTTGCCCAGTTGGAGGAAAAAGGACTGACGCCTTCGCCGGCCGCCGACAAACGCACGCTGATCCGGCGGGCCTATCTTGATTTGATCGGGCTGCCGCCCACCCCGGAGGAGGTCCTGGTTTTTGTCAGGGACGAGTCCCCCCAGGCCTTTGAAAAAGTCATCGACCAGCTCCTTTCCCGTCCGCAATACGGTGAACGCTGGGGCCGCCACTGGCTGGATGTGGCCCGCTACGCCGATACCCGCGGCACCATGCGCCAGCGTCAGTCGCCGCTGGATCCCAACGCGTGGACCTACCGCGATTACGTGATCAACGCCTTCAACCACGACAAGCCCTTCGATCAGTTCATCCGCGAGCAGATCGCGGCGGACCAACTCCCCGGCCGCAAGGATGACGCGTCCCTCGCGGCGCTGGGTTTCATCACCCAGGGCGAGCAATACATGGGGAACCGTCAGGATATCATCAACGATCAGATCGATGTGGTGACCAAGGGGTTCCTCGGATTGACGGTCAGCTGTGCCCGTTGCCATGACCACAAATTCGACCCCATTCCGCAGGCGGATTATTATTCCCTGCACGGCATCTTCAATTCCAGCAGTGAGCCTGACGAAAAACCGCAGGTCGCCGCTGCGGCCATGGGCTCGCGCAGCGCGGAGTATGAAAAGCAGCGGGAGAACATCCTCCAGAAAGGCCGCGAAAAAGCCGCCATCGAAATGAACCGCACGGCCTCGGTCTTCAATAAACACTCCCGGGCCTTCATGACGCTGGGCGGCATGGACCGCAAGTCGCCGGAGATGTATGCCTTCATCAAGGAACAGAAAATCGATGGCCGCCTCTTCCAGGAACTCGGCCGGATGGTGCAGGCCGGCATGGGGGGCAAAAGGAATCAGACCCCGAATCCGGTGCTCCTCCCGCTGCGCCGCCTCATGGCGATGAAGCCGGACGGTTTTGCCAGTGACTTCCCCGCCTGGCGTGACCAGTTGATCAAGGACACCGCCGGCATCCGCAGCAATGGAGCGGTGCGGGACGCCTTCCGTGAGGCCGCCCCGAAAACCAAGGACGAGGCGCTCGATCTTTATGCTTCCGTGTTTACCAAAGCCGATGAGGCCTGGAAGTTGGAATCCGCCGCCTGGACCAAAGCCGGCGGGAAGGGTTTTTTCCCAGGACTTGAGGACGCCGCCTTGGAGGAAGTGCGCACCGCGGTGGCCGATCCTGACCGCTTCCTGACCGGTCCCTTGGATGAGAATATCCAGATTTTGCCGCGTGATCTGCAATACCTGATCAACGCCGTGATCTCCGAACTCGCCCGGTTGGATGTCAGCCATGCCGGTGCCCCCGGTCTGGCCAATGTGCTGCAGGATGATAACAAACCCCGGAATTCTGCGGTCTTCCTGCGCGGTCAGATCCAGAATCCCGGCCCCGTGGTGCCCCGGCAGTTCCTCGAAGTCCTGACCGGTCCGGAGCGCAAGCCCTTCACCCAGGGCAGTGGACGCCTCGAATTGGCGGAAGCCATCGCGTCCCCGTCCAATCCCCTGACCGCCCGCGTCCTGGTGAACCGGGTCTGGCTCCACCATTTCGGGGAAGGATTCATCGGCACCCCCGATGACCTCGGCGTCATGAGCGGCACCCCGTCCAATCCCGCCCTGCTCGATTATCTGGCCTCCCGGTTTGTCCAGGAAGGCTGGTCCATCAAACGGCTGCACCGCCAGATCCTGCTGTCCAGAACCTGGCAGCAATCCAGCGAGGCCGATGCCGCCAAAGCGAAGATCGACCCCTTCAACCGCCTGCTCTGGCGGCAGAATCTGCACCGTCTCGATTTCGAATCCCTGCGCGACAGCATCCTCTTCATGGGCGGCCAGCTCGACCTCACTCTCGGCGGTCATCCGGTGAATATCGAAAGCGAACCCTACAGCCAGCGCCGCAGTGTTTATGGCTTCATCGACCGCAGCGAGATGGCGGAATTCATGCGCAACTTCGATGTCGCCAATGCGATGCTGCCCACCGGCCGCCGCTTCCAGACGATCGTCCCGCAGCAGGCCCTGTTCCGGATGAACAGCCTTCTCGTCATCGAACAGGCCCGCAACATCATGGACCGGGAAGACGTGAAGGCCTGTGCCACTGATACCGACCGGTTGAAGAAACTCTACGAAATCATCTATCAACGCTGGCCGAAGGAAAAGGAAGTGGAACTAGCCACCGCCTACCTCCGCAGCCAATCCACCCTCGGTCAGGAACCCGTCATCGTGGCAAAAACCGACAGTCCTCCCGATCTTTCCAAAATGACCAAGGAAGAGCGCCGCGCCCACATGGTGGCGGAATTCCGGAAGCGCAAACTGGCCGAAAAAGGCCTGATGGACCCCAAACGTCAATCCACCGCCATGAAGGAAGCCGTCCGCGACCCCTCCGCCGAAAAGGTGGACCGCAGCCCGCTCACCGCCTGGGAAAAATACGCCCAGGCTCTCCTCATGACCGCCGAGATGGCTTATGTGAATTGATTCCAGGGCGTCGAGTGGCCCACGGTCCCGTCCCCTGAAACGCGGATCCATCCGCCCACGCGGGGAAAGTCCGCGGCCCGCCCGAATATAAAATTTGTCCTGTTCCATATTTTGGTGATGGGTTATCCTGTCGGGAATCCGCATTCAGAGTTGGATGGACACACCCCTTTTCCCCTTGGCCCCCGATGCGGAAGACCGCG
>JAYUWQ010000901.1:0-2906 GCA_043753485.1 bacterium | reverse complement strand
TCGCCAGCCTCTCCCCGGATCTCATCACCATCCACCGCGCCGGCCTCCTCCAGATCGACCGCCTCCTCCACGGGTTCTTCCTGCCGCACCACCGGCATGCGCGTTATACCTGAAGCTACACGCAGGTCCGGGAGGCGTAAGATTGATCATTGATGCAGGCGAACTGCTCTCATGCAGTCTCTTACAGTCCTCAGTGCCCGGATGGGTTGCCTTCACCGTCATTCCTCCCTACCGATTCCTCGATTTCCCCCGTAATTCGCATGGCAATTTGGACGTACCAGAGCCACCTCAACGAACCTCTTAACGTGAGTCCAATAGAATGCCATGAAAATCCATATCAGGGACGTGCTTGTTGGTGCCGGGGTTGCTGCGGTATGTGTGGGGATCTTTGCGCTAGTGAAGAAGGAAAGCATTCCCTCGGTCACACCAACGAAGCGAGCGGAAGAACAACACGCTGAACGTGTTCCAAATCAGGCCAGAGATGTGGGAGCCGCTTCTTCATCCAAACCGTCAGAAAATGCTATTCGATTTAACGGGATGGAGCCGGAGGTTCGCGATCGGTTGAACATGCCTGTACTGGATGGCAAACTACTTTTGACTTCGGAGGCCATCAGTCTAATGGGACTCACGGAAAAGCAAGTTGAAGCCATCAACAATCGGCTTTTAGGCTTGGTAGAAAAGTATAGAATTTTCGAAGCCGAAAAAGCGGTTGTTCACGAAAATCCCGGTTCTGAATTTTTCGTGTATGTCCCCCCTGCCGGTCAGTCAGTTGCCGAAGCATTTGCCGACGTTGAGACTACTGTATCAGCCCTGACTACTGAAGCTCAGCGCGACTTCTTTTGGCGCATGGCCAAGATGCCTCTAAACCTTCAAACAGGTTATGGTGGTCGCCTCAGCAAAATTATAGTCATTCAGCCTAATCCATCCAAATCCGAAGCTAAACCCTATTATGTGCGGGAAATGGTTCTGAATAATCCCCCGCAAGATGATTTCTGGAGTTTAAACCCTGAGCAAGCCTACAATTCGGGGCTTGTTGCAAATCAGCGCGGTGAGTTTTTTAAGGAGATTCCAGAAAGATATTCGGCCTTTGTTGAGTTTGACAAATTCAATTGATTCACCCAGTGACTCGGTTTTTGCAGCAACCTCAAATTGCCACGCTAGACACAAATTGCGAACCAAATCCGTTGCCTCGATGGCCTTCTCCAGACCGGCCACCAGGCCCCGCCACAAAAAACACCCGGATTTCCGAGGATCAAAAAAAACTTCCAATCCTTCAAGCAACCTAAAGGATTTCATGCGTATGTGAATTTCCCCAACCTGCCATGATTTACGCCCGTGCCCTTTTCCTGTCCAGCATCGCCCTTGTCGGGCTGACGGGCTGCAACGTCACCTCCACGTCGCTGCTCAGTGACATGAAGCTGCCGGCGGATTGGAAAAACGCGGGAAATTTTCCGACGGCCTCGCCGGACCTCGATCTGTCGCGCTGGTGGGGGAAATTCAACGACCCTGCGCTGAACCGACTGATCGCCTCGGCCTTGGAGGACAGCCCGGATGTCAAAACCGCCGTGTCGAGAGTCCGGGAATCCCGTGCCAATCGCAACGCGCAGAGGGCATCGCTCTTCCCCAGCCTGGATGGCGGGGGCTCGGGGAATGCGCGCCGGAGCCGCACCGACATCGCGGGCACAAGCAGTAGCAACGGCTACTCGGCCGGGCTGGATGCGTCCTGGGAAGTGGACCTATTTGGCCGCAATCGCAGTTCGGTGGAGGCCGCGACCGCCAATCTTGGAGCCGCCGGCGAAGATTTGAATTCCGTGTATGCCGCGCTCGCCGCGGAGATCGCCGCCACTTACACCACCCTCCGCGCCAACGAAGCCAAGCTCGCGGTGTTGGAGCAAAACATCACCACTCGTGAAGAAACCGCCCAACTTGCCGGTTGGCGCCTCAAGGCCGGCGAGGCGGACTCGCTCGAAGCCAGCCAGTCGCAAAGCAGTCTCGAATCGGCCCGCGCAGGGATGCCTTCGCTGAAGCAGGCGATTTCCCAAGGGAAAAACGACCTTGCGCTGCTCGCCGGGAAACCACCCGGAGGGCTGGACCAATTGCTCGCCCGCAGCCGAGGCATTCCCACCCCGCCGTCCAGCCTTGCCGTGGGCATTCCCGCCGATGTGCTGCGTCAGCGGCCAGACGTGCGCACCGCCGGCTATCAGGTGCTCGCCGCCGCCGCGTCCACCCGTGTCACGGAAGCCACCAAATACCCTTCGCTCAATCTCTCCGGCTCGCTGGGCCTGGACACCATCTCCAGCAGCAATCTGTTTGATCCGGAAAGCGCCGCCGCCAGCGTGGCCGCCAACCTCGCTTCGCCGATTTTCGACGCCGGTCGCATCAAAGCCAATATCGAGGCCGCCCGCGCCAGCGAGGAACAAGCCGTGCTGAACTACCAGAAGGTGGTGCTCACCGCGCTATCGGAAACCGAAAACGCCCTCATCGCCTGCCGCCGCTCCGCTGAGCGCCTCTCCTCCTTGGGAAAAGCCACGCAGCTCGCCCGCGAGTCCGACGAAGTCGCGCGACAGCGCTACCAGGCGGGTGAAATCGACTTCCTCGATGTGCTGGATTCCCAGCGCACGCTGCTCGCCTTGGAGGACAGCCTGCTCTCCACCCGCACTGACCGCACGACTGCTTATATCCGTCTCTATCAGGCCCTGGGCGGCGGCTGGTCCGCCGGCTCCTGATCCCGGATCCCGGATCCCGGATCCCAACACCTTTCCATTTCATGAAGCCACACGATTCATCAGAAGACCTCGCCACCATCGTCGCCAGCGGCGCCTCGCCCCCAATGAGGAAATGGGTGTTCCTCACCATCGGGACCGCCTTGATCGGCGGGGGCGTCTTCTACTTTATGACGCGCGACA
>JAYUWQ010000900.1:0-2909 GCA_043753485.1 bacterium | reverse complement strand
CCGGGCGATCGGTTGCAGGCGGCTGACGGTTTCCAGAGACCGCTCGTTGACGAAGCGCCGGGCCATGTTCAGTTGGCGGGGAGCGCCGTGCGTCAGGTATTCGGTGAAACGGGCTCCCTCCGGCAGGGCTCCGCCATTGTATTTGCCAGTGAGCACGCCCCCACCTAGCGGCGAGTAGGGCAGGAGACTGACCCCTTCCTGGCGGCACACCTGGGCCAACTCGCTTTCACAGCGCCGGTTGATCAGGGAAAAGTTATTCTGCACCGTGTCGTGCCGCGCCAGCCCATGTTTTTCAGAGGTCCACAGGCTCTTCATCAAGCCCCATGAAGTCTCATTGCTGCACCCGATCGCACGCACCTTGCCCTGCTTCACCAGGGTCGTCAGGCCCTCCATCGTCTCTTCCGGCCTCATGCCATGGTCGGGCCAGTGGGTTTGATAAAGATCCAGATAATCGGTCTGGAGGCGGCGCAGGCTGTCCTCACAGGCCCTTACAATCTGGTGCCGGTCCAGCGCGGTGAAACCTCCACGCACCGGCGGACGGAACCACCCGTGCCCCGGCCCGGTGATCTTGGAGGCAATGATGAATTGCCCGCGCGGTTTCGCTTTGAGCCAGCGCCCCACGATCTCCTCGGTCACCCCGAAGAGCTCTCCACTGGGCGGCACCGGATACAATTCCGCAGTATCAAAAAAATCGATCCCGGCTTCCGCAGCCCGATCCATGATAGCGCGCGAGACCGCTTCATCGGCCTGTAGTCCGAAGGTCATGGTGCCGAGACAAAGCTCCGTCACCACCAATCCGCTGCGTCCCAGTCTATTTCGGTTCATGGAGCACCATCATGCCGTTCCGCCAGCCTGGCTCAAGCCGGATCAACGGAACCCACCGGAACTTCAAGGCCTATTTCCCGGCGTGGGCCTTGAGGATGCGCTGGACTTCGGCAATGGCCTGCGCGTTCTGATGGGCACTGTGGTTGGACGGCACGGTCAGCTCGCTTTGGGCTCCGTCCATATGGCTGCTCCAGTAAGGGACAAAACCATCTGATTTGACGGGCTTGGTGCGGTCCGGATTCCCGCCCTTGCTGCGGTCGCCCACGATCACGTGGTAGGGAATGTCCCGGGCCGGCTCGATTTTATTGATGGCTTGGACAAACCTGTTCCTGGGCGACATGGTATCCACGCTGTTGGGCATGCGCTTCAGATTGAGGGAATCACCAGTGTTGGTGACAAATTTCAGGGCCTCGGTCCCCGCCTTGAGCAGGGAGGTGGGGGATTTAACGAGTCTGGACCCGAGCCGGCCCAGCCAGTTGGAAGCGAGGTCGCTGCCGCGGAGCGGGGCCGCGATGAAAATGACGCGGTCCACATCCTCACGTTTTTTGAAAATCAGGGCCTCTGTGAAGAGCTGGCGCGACTCCGGTGAAAGCGTGGTCCCGGCGGGGGTCTGGCTGAAGATTTCCTGCCAGATTTTATCGCCCGTGTCCGTGATCATGAGCCGGCTGATACAGCCGCCCATGCTGTGGCCAATCAGAATGGCGTCCTTATGCCCGGGATATTGCTTTTTCATTTCATCCAGCTGTTTCCGGAAGATGGCGGCGGAATGGGGGTAGGGGTAACCGCTGGGGTAACTGTAGAACCAGATTTGATAGCGTTCCCGGATGGCAGGATCGGCACGCAGGGCGTTGATGAGCGGGGTCCAGGTGGCAGGGGAATCCATCAGCCCGTGGACGCAGATGACCGGGATTTTTTCCGGATCGTAGGGCTGCAGGCGGGCCAGCCGGGCGGTTTCGGCGTACTTGGCGGGGCGCAGCAGGCGGGACAGCTCCATCTTCTTCGGATTTTCCCGGGCGAGCATCATGGCGAGGGGCGCGGTGTAATCCGCTGCCAGAGGATACCGGTGGCCGGCGAGGGTGGTGGTTTCGGCATCCAGCGGGTCCTCGAAACTGACGATGCAGCGCCGCCCCTCGAACCGTGCTACCGCCGTGACACCCAGGTAGATGTGCTTGCCTTGGACGAAGCGGTCTTTTTTCAGAAGCGCCGAGGCATCGTCCAGGACAGCGATCAGGGGAGCCCCCAGGCCAGCCTTGGTGACGCGGTCCTTGGTGTAACTGCCTCCAGTCAGGATCTGGTCCGCGGGAATGAATTCTATTTTGTCGAGAATGGGCTCCTTGGTGATGGAAGTGGTGCCGGTCAGTTCCCAGCTCCCGCTGGCACTGGAGACGGCGAGGGGTTGGTCCCAAGCTTTGATTTTGGCATCGCGCAGATTGGTGAAGACCCGGGCGAGGGCGAAGTTGTAGGCGTCACGTGCGGCCGTGTTGCCCGGACTGCGCTTGAGCTCCGAGGCAGCAGTTGCCGCAGCGCTGAGGAGTTCCCCGAGGGCCTCCTGCGGATCCTTGGCCTCCTGGGTGAGGGCCTTGGTGATACTTTGCTGAGCGGCTCCGAGGGAGCCGGCCGTGGCCATGAGAGGGTGGAACTGGGGCCGGGTTTCGGAAACGGTGGCGTATTGCTTGCAGCTGGTGAGGGCGACCAGGCAGCAAAGGAGAGTGGAGAGACGGTTCATAGAGAAGCTTTTTCTGGGTAGCGCAGTTGGCAGGCGATAGAGCGTCGAGGCGAAGGGAAATACAGCGTCCGGACCGGCTCGGCAACGAAGTAACCACAACCTCCGGCAGGCTTGACGAACGGTTGGATGAAGAGGGCTCCTGCCTCAATCCTCCTCCCCGTCCGGTCTGGACAGGCGTCCTGCGTCAGTCCCCAATCGGTGCCTGCCTGGGGGAGAATGCTGCGGGCGGGAGGGAATCAGGATTTCGGATGATCGGGATCACCTGACACTTGGCCAGGGAATGGAAAGGCCGGGCTCCTCACGGAGCCCGGCTTGGGATGATCAGTGGTTTTGCACGCAGCGCAGGGCAGAGGCAAAA
>JAYUWQ010000899.1:0-2915 GCA_043753485.1 bacterium | reverse complement strand
TGGCGGCAGAACCGCCGGAAACTTGAAGCCGAGGCGGTGCGTGACGCCGTGCTTGCGGTGAGCGGAAAACTCGACCTGACGATGGGTGGGCCCGGCTGGCAGGACTTTGTGATCGAGCGGCCCGAACACTCGCCGCATTATCAATACGGTCTGGCCGATCCCGGAGACCCGAAGACGTGGCGGCGTTCCATCTACCGCTGCATTGTACGCTCGCAGACCCAGCCGTGGATGACATCGCTGGATTGTGCCGATCCCTCCATGCGGGTGGACCAACGCAATGAAAGCCTGTCGCCGCTGCAGGCCCTCGCGCTGTTGAACAACGGCTTCATCCTGACCCAGGCGCAGCACTTTGCGGAGCGCGTGCAGCAGGAGCGGCCGGATCTCCCCGGACAGGTCAGGGGGGCTCACGAACTCGCGCTGGGCCGCACCCCGGATGCCATGGCTCTGGACCCGCTGGTCGATTTCGCCAGAGCCCATGGGCTGCCCGCCTTGTGCCGGGTGTTGTTCAATCTGAACGAATTCACCTTCACCGACTGACCCATGGCCCACGGTTCTCCCTTCCATCGGCAGCGTGCCCCGCGCCAGACCACGCGCCGCGAGTTTCTCTGGCAATCCGGCGGCGGCCTGGGCGGCCTCGCTCTCGCGGCCATGCTGGGTCAGGACCGGTCGCGGGCGGACGAGGGGTCTTCGCCCGGCCAGCTGCATCATCCTGCCAAGGCGAGGCGGGTGGTGCAGTTCTTCATGGCCGGGGCGGCGAGCCACCTTGACCTCTTCGATTTCAAACCCGAACTGATCAAACGCCATGGGCAGCCCAGCGATTTCGGGGAGCCGGTGGAAGCCTTCCAGGATGGACTGGGTCCGTGGCTTCGGCCCCTCTGGGATTTCAAGCCTTACGGCCAGTCGGGGAAAATGCTGAGCGACATCGTGGCTCCGCTGGGGGACGTGGTGGATGATCTCGCCTTTGTCCATAACATGGTAGGGAAATCCGGCGTCCACAGTGCGGCCACCCTGCTGCAGACCACCGGGTTTCAATTGCCCGGATTTCCCGGGGCAGGCTGCTGGGCGGGTTATGGGCTGGGCTCCATGAACGACAATCTCCCCACCTTTGTGGTGCTGCCGGACCACCGGGGATTTGCCTCCAATGGCGTGAAGAACTGGGACGCTGCCTTCCTGCCCTCACAACATAGTGGCACCATCATCCGGCCCGGCGCGGAGACGCCCATCGCGGACCTGTTTCCGCATCCTGCCGGAACATTCGTCACCCCCGCCTGCGAGACGGCGGCGCAACAGCTCATGGCCGCCTTGAACCGGGACCACGCGGCGGCGCGCGGCGGGGACCCGCGGCTCGACGCCCGCATCCGCAGTTATGAGCTGGCCGCCCGGATGCAGCTGGCGGCGCCCGAGGCGCTCGACTTCAAGGCCGAGCCGGACCATGTGATGAAACTCTATGGGCTCGACCGCGGCCCGCAGGCGTGGCCGAAGGAAATCAATGCGGAGGAGGAGGCCTATCATTTTTCCTCGAAATGCCTCACTGCCCGCCGCCTGCTGGAGCGGGGCGTCCGTTTTGTGCAGGTGTGGAGCGGAAACGATAACAGCTTTCCGAGGCGCAACTGGGACTCGCATGAGGACGTCCAGCGGGACCATGGTCCGCTTGCCTACGGCATGGCCTGCGGCATCGCTGCCTTCATCAGGGATCTCAAGCAGCGTGGACTGTTTGACGATACCCTGATCCTCTGGACCACCGAGTTTGGCCGCATGCCTTCATCGCAGGGAGGGAAAGGCCGCGACCACAATCCCTACGTCTTCACCAACTGGCTGGGTGGCGGCGGCATCAAAGGCGGCGTGACCCATGGCGAGAGTGACCATTGGGGCTACAAGCCACTGGAACGTGCCCATCCCACCCTGGTCCATGACATCCACGCCACCCTGCTGCATCAACTTGGCCTGGATCACACCCGGCTTGCCTTCCGCCACAATGGGGTCGACCGCCGCCTGACGGATGTGCACGGCCATGTCATCCACCCACTGATTGCCTAGCACAGGAAATCCCCCTTCAAGCCCGTTTTAAAAAGAGATAGTAAACGGGCGGGAAAGCAAGTGCTTCGGGCTGCGAAAGGAGTTTATGAAAAATTTAAATGCTTTAAGCTTGAATAATTAAGATTTCTCAAATATCGCCGATTTGCTGCTTGGACCACTTGTGGTTGCAGGGAGCGATCCAATAAACACAACCCATCCAGACAACATGAACAAAATTGCCACTACGATCGCGAGTCTTTCCTTCGCCGGTTTTGCGGTAGCCGGCGTTTCGCCAGCTCCTGTCGCTCCTGCTCCTGCTCCCGTCGTCCAGGAAACTGCCTTGAGTTATAACAACATCGAAGTCGACTGGCTCCACACCGAATTCGACGGCGTGGCCAACCTGGACTCCGGCGACGGCGTGGGGGCCCGCTGGCTCTACTCCATGACCGAAGGATTCTACCTCTCCCTCGGGGGCGGCTGGCAGTCCATTGATATCGACTCCGGCGGTTCCGCCGACATCTGGAGCGCCAGCGTTGGTGTGGGTGCCTACTACCCGATCACCAACAACATCCACCTCGTGGGTGAAGTGGGTGCCCTGTTCTACGGCTACGACAACGCTCCCCAAGGCTACGATGACAACGACGCCAGCGCCTATGCCCGTCCCTACGTCCGCGCCCAATGGGGTGCCTTGGAACTCCAGGCGGGTGCCACCTGGTCGAACATTGACGTGACCAACGAGTGGTCCGGCTTTGCCCGCCTCTACTTCGCGGTCGCCCAGAACTGGGATCTCGCTGCCGGCATCAGTGCCGGTGAAAATGAAACCACCGTCAATGCCGGTCTGCGTTTCCGTTACTAAGGTTGATTTCTGCTCCGCAGAATAATCGATTACCGGTGAGGGG
>JAYUWQ010000898.1:0-2924 GCA_043753485.1 bacterium | reverse complement strand
CCGATGCCGCCGGAGCGCCGGGTTTCGTCCACCACCACATTGTCCACGTCCATGTATCCGCCGCTGTAAAACCGGGTGATCAGCCAGTAACCCGCGATCCCCACGATGGCCCCGTCCTCAAAGGCTGCGATGCAGTGGTAACCCTTCGGAATCATTTCCTCCAGCCTCCGCCGCAATTCCTCCGGCGGGATTTTGGCGTTATGTTTTTCGATCAGCGGCAGGATCAGGGGCATCTCGGCCGGGGCCAGTTCGCGGATGGTGAAGCCGAGGGTTTCAGACATTTCCCCTCTTCGTCCTCATTTGATCACCGGACAAGATCATTCCCGGCGCCTGCGGACCTTCCGTGGGGAAATCTTTACAGGTCCGCGGCTCACCTGTATGATGCCTACCCCGGCTGGCGTTGATCGTGATTGCGGTCTGCATTCGTCATTGACGCCAAAGCCGCAACCAACAACCAACCCACCCAATACTGTCATGCAAACCACCCGATCTTTCTTCATGAAATCCGCCCTCTGCGCCCTGGTGGCATGGGGCAGCCTTGCCACCGCCCCTGCGGAAGACAAAGCGGTCTCCGCCACCGGAACCTGGACGTGGTCCATGCCCGGCCGGGACGGCGCTCAGGAACGCAAACTCAGCGCTGTGCTGGTGCAGGATGGCGAAAAACTCACCGGCAAAATGAAATCCCCGGGCCGCGATGGAGCCGAAATGGAAACCGAGATCGCAGAAGGTTCGGTGAAGGCCGGCGAGGTTTCATTCACCGTGACCCGCGAGTGGAACGGCAACAAGCGCACCTCCACCTACACTGGGAAGCTGACCGTCGATGCCATCACAGGCAAAATCGCGTCCAAAGACCGCGAAGGCAAGGATCAGTCCCGCGACTGGACCGCCAAGCGCGAAGCGGCGAAATAAGCTGGAATTCCCAGCCACCAACTCCGCAGTCCTGTGGGCTGGGGAGTTGGTGACAGGCATTTATCACGGGAAACTTGCAGTTTTGGCTGCAACCTGTATTCTAACCTATATGAAAACGGTGACTGATGACGATGTCCGGGTATCGCCTCAAGTGGTTGCGTGGTTGCGCGGAGGGGAAGAGATCGTAGTGCTTTTGCCGGATAGTGCGCAGGCCAGGCTGATGCCTCTGGGAGCTGGCAGGCCAGCAGTAAAACCGGCTGACGCGGCCACGATCCGGCAGCGCTTCTCAGCGGTTCGGGTATTGGAACCCCGGGAGCTTTCGGGCGTGGTGGACGAAAACAAAGGGGATTCGTGATCGCGACGGCTGATGCCAGTTTTTTGGTTTCCCTCTATGGCCGTGATATTAACACGCCGTTGGCGGAACAATGGATGAGGTCGGCGGGCGTGCCGATCTGGCTGACTCCCTTTGGCTGGTTCGAAGCCGAGAATGCGCTGCGTCTGAGTGTTTTCCGTGGCCGATTGAGCCCTGACGAGTTGACGGTGGCTTTATCGGGGATGCAGGTGGATGAATCGGCTGGCATTCTCCTCGTCACGGATTTTCCAGCTTCGACGATAGCGGGGGCAGCGGGGATGCTTAGCGGGCAAACGACCCAAACCCAGGGCGGACGAGCTTTTGATGTCCTGCATGTGGCGGCCGCCAAGCTGCTGGGAGCGGATACGTTTCTTTCATTTGATGGACGCCAGCGCGATTTGGCTGGCTTGGCCGGATTGACCGTGGCCCCCTGAGCGTAGTGAGTTAGTGCCGATGACGATTCCTGCGTGCGTTGCGGAACCAGAGGAAGGTGAACGTGACTAGGAGACTAGTGTAGTCCGTCAAGCGGACTGCATATTAACAAGTTTCTTCCGGCCGCGCTTTACCTTCTCCAAAATGTCGCGGGCGGAGGCGGTCCAGACAAACGGCTTGGGGTTGGAGTTGTGAGCGGCGAGATAAGCCTCGATCGCGGCGATCAGCTGGGGCACCTCCTTGAAGACGCCACGCCGCAGTCCCCGCTCTGTCAGATCGCGGAAAAACCGCTCCACCATGTTGAGCCACGAGGCACTGGTAGGGGTGAAGTGGAACTGGAAGCGGGGATGCCGTTTTGCCCATGCTTTCACGGCAGCATGCTTGTGGGTCGCATAGTTATCACAAATCAGGTGGATCTGTTTGCCGGGAGGCGTGCTCCGGTTGATCAGGTTCAAAAAGCGGATCCACTCCTGATGCCGGTGCTTTTTCATGCAGGTGCCGATGACCTGTCCATCGGCGATGTTGAGGGCTGCGAAGAGGGAGGTGGTCCCATTGCGCTTGTAGTCATGGGTCATGGTCTGGCAGCGTCCCGGTTTCAAAGGCAGACCCGGCTGGGTGCGGTCCAGCGCCTGGATCTGACTCTTTTCATCACAGGAGAGGACGATGGCATGTTCCGGAGGGCTCAAGTAAAGACCCACGATATCTTCCAGCTTTTCTTCGAAGTGCTTGTCATTGGAGAGCTTGAAGGTTTTGAACTGATGGGGCTTCAGCCCATGGGCGGCCCAAATGCGGCCCACCGTGGATTCACTCACGCCAGCTTCACGCGCCATGCTGGCACGGCTCCAGTGGGTCGCTCCAGCGGGCTTGGAAGTGGTGGTGAGCTGGATGATCTTTGAGATCACTGCGGCGGGAACAGGAGGGATCCGGCCGGGCCGGGACTTGTCCTTGAGGATCGCTGCCAAACCGCCTTTGCCATAACGCTGGCGCCACCGGCCCACCTTCATCTTGTCCTGGCCAAGCCTTGCCGCGATTTCCTGATTCTCCAGACCATCCGCGGCCAATAGAATGATGGCCGCCCGCTCCTGGGCCCGCAGGGAACTGGAGCGGCCCTTGGTGAGACTTTCCAGCTTGAGGCGCTCCTTGGCGCTCAATTCAATGGTCACGGCTACTCTCATGACCCCATCATACCCTGACTTTTATAATATGCAAACAGTAAGGCGGCCTACACTAG
>JAYUWQ010000897.1:0-7440 GCA_043753485.1 bacterium | reverse complement strand
GCCAACCCTGCCGAGTGCGTGAAACGTCTTCAGGAATTCGGATGTCCCGTGGTGAAGGGAAACCACGACGAGGAAGCCTCCGCCGATACTGATATCGTCGGCCTCAATCCCTTGGCCCAAGCCGCGCTTGAGTGGACCCGCAAGGCCCTGTCCAATGAGGATAAAGCTTGGTTGCGCGCCCTCCGCATGGTCCGCCAAGTGCGCGATTTCACCATCGTCCACAGCACTCTGGATACTCCCACCAGCTGGGCCTACGTCATGAATAAGTTCGACGCCATGGCCAGCTTCTCCTATCAATTCACCCAGCTCTGCTTCTTCGGCCACACCCACACGCCCAAGGTTTATAAAAAAGGCACCACCGTCACCGTCGAGAACACCGAATACACCCGCCTCGAACCCGGCCGGAAGTATTTCATCAACGTCGGCAGTGTCGGTCAGCCCCGCGATGGGGACTGGCGCAGTGCCTACGCCCTCTACGACCACGACAACCAGGAAATCTCCATCCGCCGCCTCCCCTACGACATCGAGACCACCCAGCGCAAAATCCGCGCCGCCGGTCTCCCCGATGCCCTGGCCGAGCGCTTGGCGCTGGGGAAATAGAGTTGGAACAGAAGGACACGATGGCTGAAAAGGAGCTTCGTGAAAATGAGAGCGAAAGCTTGGCAGCGATATGAAACTCCCGATCATCCTCCAGGCAGATGACGGAGTCACTTGGTGGCCTGAGCCAGGGATGCTCGAAATTTCCGTCGAATCTCCGGACATTGAAGATGTCAATTACGCGGCGTGGGATGCCGAAGGACAGGTCCTGGAAATAACGGCTGCCCAGCCGGTTTCCCGAAGGTCTTTTATAGGCATCTCTACAGTTTCGGTTTCGTCAGGTGCGCTCACGGAAACTGGAAAATACGAGCCTGACCAGCTCCGTTCCGTTATCATCGCCCACTTGGAGAATCGCACGACTTCAACGAATATTGAGGGAGAAGATCTGGCATCATTGCTCGCCTGCTTCTGCCGGGATCAGCCCGCGTGCTAAGTTAGGCGAAAGCGGAACCTTCTTTCCAACCATGCCCGCCGTTCTGCCAGACCTCCGCTCCTGCCGGCGGGCGCTCATCATCAAGCCCAGTTCCCTTGGGGACCTGGTCCATACCCTGCCTTCAGTCCATCTGCTGAAGCGGAAGTTCCCTCACATCGAATTCACCTGGCTGGCCAATCCGGCCTTTGCGCCGCTGCTGGAAGGGAATCCGGATTTGTCAGGCACGCTCCTCTTCCCCCGCGAAGAATTCCGCGGCGCTGCCGGGATCTGGCGTTTCCGGTGCTGGCTGAAGCAGCTTCCCGCACACTTCCGGCCGGATGTGGCCCTCGACTTCCAAGGTCTCCTGCGCAGCGGACTGGCCGCGCGTGCCAGCCGCGCTCCTATCCGTCTTGGCTTCAGCGACAGCCGCGAAGGCGCGCGCTTTTTCCACACCCACGTCATCCCGGTCGATCCCAACGCCCACGCCATTGACCGTTCCCTGACCCTCCCCCGGGCGCTCGGTGCGGATGGTCCTGCGGTCTTTCCACTGCCGCTGGGAAAATGCCCTGCCGTCCTGACAAACGGTGCTGTCCCGGAAAACGCTATCCTGCTTCATCCCTTCAGCCGCGGCACGGGCAAATCCCTCACTCCTGCGCAGACCCTGACGCTCTGTCAGGCGCTTCACCCGCTTCCGGTGCTCCTGGTCGGACGCAGCGATCTTCCCATTCCCCCGCTGCCTCCCAACGCGCAGAATCTCCTCAACCAAACCAGTCTGCCGGAACTGATCTGGCTGATCCGCCGTGCCCGGGCCGTGATCAGCGTGGACAGCGGTCCCATGCACATCGCCGCGGCCCTGACGCCGAATGTGCTCAGCCTCCACACCTGGTCGGATCCCCGGAAAGTCGGACCATGGCACCCCGGCACCACCGTTTGGAAAGCCGGCCACCTCATGCCCACCGGCCAGTTCGACCCCAACGTCTGCGCTCTCAATTCCGATTTCCCCGACTCCGCCATCCCGCAAATCGCTGCCTGGGCGCATCAACTTCCCGCTACTGGCACCCGGTGCCTCTAGCACGGCTTTGTTGCCGCTGTTGGAAAAAACTGTCAGGGCGGGGCGGCGCTGATCTTCAGCCGCAGGTAACGCCGGCCGGTTCCCATGGGGGTAGCGTCACGCACCTTCAGTTCGGTGGAGGTATCCGTCATCGGCACCGTGTGGCCAACCCCGGAATTCCATGAGATGAGATCGGACGAGACTTCCACAAGATAGGAAACATCGTTGCGGAGGAGGTGGCGGGGGACGGTGAGGGTCTGATACAGGGCCGGGGGCGAACCCACCGTGCCGCCGTACGCCCGCTGGTTGCTGGCAATGGATTGGGTGGGATTCAGACCCAGCGCGTATTTGATCAGATTGGGGTAGCCATCCTGCGTGGGATTCGCCGCATCGGGACCGTAGGCGGTGCGCCATTTGGCGAGTGTTTCCGGGAGCTGGCCGGACAGATTCAGTGTCCAGGTGATCGTTTCCCCCAGGAGGTCTGCGGGGTCGTCGCGTACATAGGCGGTAGGGTCCTTCACCCGGGCTGAAACCGTATGACTGCCATTGCCGAACACGTCGGAAAGCAGGCTGAAGGACTCCGCCGTGGCTCCACTGACGGCTTGACCATCCATTCTCCACTCCACCGTGAGGGGTGGGGCGAGTGAAGGGATCTTGGGGACTACCGAGAAGTCCAGGGTTTGCAAGGATTGGGTGACATTCCGGGTCAGAGTGGCGGGCGCGTAGCTTTCCACGGGACTAACCTGCCCGTAAATACTGATCACAAACTGCTGGGAATTCACCGCCCCGGTGGGACGGTTCAGGTTCCGCATCAGCGAATTATCGTGCGGGCGGTACTGCCCCACGGTTCGGTACATGGATCCCTCGAACAGGGCCACCGCAGAGCCAAAGGCACCGCCTTCCGGAGTCGGAATGGGGGTGGCCGCGGCAATCCACGAGCGCCATTTGATGAGATTGCGTGAAGTCACTGCGGTGTTGTTGGGCTTTTCCGAAGGGGTATAGCCGGGGTAATCGTTGTCGTATTCGTCCGCCAGATTGGCGAAGGAGTGGCCGATTTCATGTTCGGCGATCTGGGCACTCGAACTGTTGGTGGAGGTGATGGAAATGCTGCCGCCGGAGCCGCCATATTTCGTGTCATTCACGATGACGATGGGAACGTCATATTCCGGCACGTGGGTGTTCATCAGGGCATAGGCCCGGTTTTGGCCCGTGCTGTCGATGGTGAGGAGCTGGGTCACGCTGGGAGTGTTGAACCCCGAGTTGAAGTAGGTGGTTACGGTGGAGCCGGCGCTGCCATTGTCGGTGCCCGACTGGGTGCTGGCGATCTCGATGCGGAAAACGTTGCAATAACTCCGGTAGCGTTGCCATGGCTCGCGGGAAAAAAGATAATTGATGGCCGTGTTGACGTGACCGGCGAAGGTGGGGAGCTGAGCCGCGGTATACCCTTCGGAGAGAAAGACAAAGTTGATCCGTTTGCTGCGGGGCCCGTTATTCTGCACCGTGAACAGGGTGGACTGCGCGGCCCCTGTCAGGACCGTCATCCAAAGCAAAAAGGAGATCAGGCGTGCGCTCATTTTGTATCAAGGGGAATGCTGGCCAGCAGCCGTGAAGGGCTGGCTGGCTCAGTGGCCGAGGCATCCGCGTGGATTTCCAGGCGGTCCGCCCCTTCCACCCTGGGCAGCCTGATCTGCATCACCTGGGGCGCTGGCCGGACGTAAGTCACCGGCCCGCCGGTGACAGGATCCAGCACGTTGCACTGGGTGACCGGGACAGCCACCAGGGTGGAGGCGAGGAGTCCGGACTTGTCACTCATCAGCCGGCAGGACAGCACCCCACTGCCCGATGGCTGTGCCCGGGGTTGGCGGAAGTCGCCCTGCACCTCATCCACGGCCTGGAGGCTGAATTGTTCCCCATCGGCCAGCAGCCGGTAGACCCGTGCCCGGGGCAAAACCTCTCCCGTGGAACCGGCCGGTGGCGGCGGAACCTCAGGCAGACTTGCCGGTGATTCCGCCGGGGGCAGGGAAACCTGGGGTGCGATGGTGGGGGCAGAGGCGGTTTTTTCAGGATGGTGCCCCGCCTGCCACCACAGGATCAGGAGCATCAGCAATGCGATCAGAAAAGGCCTGGTCTTCATGGAAATCAGGGATCATCCGTCAGGATCACCTTGTGGGCAAGCAATAGTGCAGGAGCCTCACTTGCAAGGATGTTGCACCGCGGTGCATTTGCGGCAGCTTCCGCCACCGCCGCGGATCGCCGATCCCTCCCCTGCATGACACCGCCCGCCCGCCTGAAGCTTCTTTTTGTCTGCGGCAAAAACCAATGGCGCAGTCCCACCGGTGAAGCACTCTACCGCGACGACCCGCGTGTCGAAGTCCGCAGTGCCGGTGTCAGCCCCGAAGCCCGCCGCCGCGTCACCGCCCGCGATCTGGCCTGGGCCGATCGGGTGCTCACCATGGAACGCAAACACACGGATCGCCTCCGCCAGCAATTCCCTGACCTTGAGGCATGGCCCGCGATCCGGTGCCTGGGGATTCCCGATGATTATCCCTTCATGGATCCCGAATTGATGGAAATGCTCCGCACCAGCACGGAGCCGTTGCTTCATCAAACGATGTCCTGACCGGGCCGGATCCCGTGGGCATCACTCGGGTCCGCGGTTTTCGGGCTGGCAATCCGTCTCAGGCTGTCCCGTGTATTGAAGCTGCGGTGCCGCCACGCCCCCAGCCGCCAATTTGTTATGACCTATTTGATTTTCGATCTCGAAACCACTGGCCTCTCTCCTTCGTCGGAGGATATCATCCAAATCGCCGGCATCAAGGTGCGGGCCGGGCAGTGGCACCAGGGCGAGCGGTTTGAGACTTTTGTGCGCCCCACCAAGCGGGTGCCGGCCTTCATCACTGGACTGACCGGGATTGCCCACCACCAGGTCGCGGGAGCCCCGGAGGCACCGGAGGCCCTGCGGGCTTTTTCTCAATTTGCCGGCGATGCCACTCTGATCGCACACAATGGCCAGCGGTTCGATATGCCTTTTCTCCGGCAAAGCTGCCTCCGTTATGGGCTGCCGGTGCGCCCGGTTCCGTTTGTGGATTCCATGGCTTTCTCCCGCAAGCTCTGGGGCGGCCGCGGCGGCCATGGGCTGGATGCCGTGATCTCCCGGCTGGGCCTCTCCGTTGAGGGCATCTGCCGTCACGATGCCCGCGGCGACGTCCATCTCCTTGCTCAGGCCGTGGGGAAAATGTGGCATCAACTCACACCGGACGTCTTCACCTGCCCGGTCACGGTCGGGCAGGGCGCCCTCGCTGCGGTGGCTTGAATCCGGGGGCTGCGTCAAGGCTCCGGGTTGCCCAACAATTGATTCAGTGCCTTCCGATAGGGCCCGGGCATCGGGAGGGCTGGCAGATCGGCGAGCGGATGCCAGGTTTCCCCTGTCCGGGCGGTGGCGCTGGGGGAGGCATGGATGTGGAGGGTCACGCGGTGGTGCGTGATGGCGTAGGTGGTGGTCAGGATTTCCGGCAGGGCGGCGGTTTCGGCAGGGGAGCGCTCGGGGAGTTTCCAGAGGCCGTGGCGGCGTTTGCCGGATTCCTGGTGGAGGAGGATTTCTCCATTGCGGCGGGCAAACAGGGCGTGCTCAATCACGGCCACGGTGGCGCGGGCGGGGGATTTTTTCGGCCGGCTGGAGGCGGCGGGCCCGGCGGAGGCGCAGCAGGATTGCACCGGACAGATCAGGCAGGCAGGGGAGCGCGGGGTGCAGATCCGCTGGCCGAGTTCCATCAGGGCGCTGTTGTAGCGGCGCGGCTCCTCCCGGCTGAGGAGCGCATCGGCCCAGGCCCAGAGTTGCTGCAGCATGGCGGGGCGGTCGATCGGATCATCGCAGGCAAAGAGCCGGGTGAAGACGCGGGCGACATTGCCATCCACCAGCGGCGCGGGAAGATTCCACGCAAAGGAAGCCACCGCTCCGGCGGTGTAACGGCCAATCCCGGGAAGGCTGAGCAACCCGGCAACGCTGCGGGGGAATTCGCTGCCGTGATCGGCGAGGACGGCGCGGGCGGCTTTTTGGAGATTCCGGGCGCGGCTGTAATAACCCAGGCCTTCCCAGGCGCGGAGAATGTCAGGCTCGGCCGCAGCGGCGAGGGTGGCGACATCCGGGAAGGTGTCCATCCAACGTTGATAGTATCCCCGCCCCAGCACCGTGGCAATCTGGGTTTGCTGGAGCATCATCTCCGACACCAGGATGGCGTAGGGATCTTCCGTCTGCCGCCATGGGTAGTCCCGGCCTTCGGCGCGGAACCAGGTCAGGAGTTGGGTTTGAAATGAATTAGCCCAAAGGATTTCACCCGGCGTCGGAGAGGCTTTGGCGCGGGGCTGCTTCATTATGCGTTATTATTTCGGGTCGGCCGCCGGAGGCTTGGGCATCCCGTCCTGGTTGCGGACGGGGATGGGAATTTCTTCGATTTGGCGGATTTCGGGAGGGGCATCCGGTTTGGTGAGGACGCGGAGTTTCAGGCGTTGGGCTTTGTCCTTCCAGGCCCACGCGGCGATGGCTTCGTAGTTCGCGGGGTTGGAGGCTTCCGGTGTCAGGGAGGAGAGTTGGAGAATGATGGGAGCCTGATTGGTGCCGCCGTCGAAGATGCGCACTTCGCCATTCACGGCTCCGGCCACCAGCTTGCGGGAGGGCGTGACGATGAGGCCTGTGTCGGCAAATTTGTTTTCGAATTCCGGCGAGGCGGAATCCTGGAGAGGGCCGAGCACGATGGTGAGTTGTTTGGCCTCGGTGCGGTGTGGGCAGAGACCGAGCATGTGACGGAGCACGGCTTCGCTGGTGACGGATTCGAGTGCTTTATGGTCAGGGGTAATGGAGGAATCCCCGGAGCAGGCGGCGAGGAAACAGGCGGTGAGAACAAGGAAGAGACGGCGGAGCATGGGTTTAAAAGTCGAGGTAGATTTCGGTGCGGCGGTTACGGGAGCGGCCTTCGGGGTTGTCGCTCCCGTCCTTTTGTTTGTTGGGGTCCAGCGGGGCGGTGGCCCCGAAGCCGAGGGTTTCGATCTGGGCGGGATTGACGCCGAGTTGGTGCAGGTGCTCACGGACGTTTTTGGCGCGGGCGGCGGAGAGTTTATAGTTGAAGTCATCGCTGCCGAGGTCGTCGGCGTGTCCGGAAATCCGGAGTTTTTTCGCGGGGTCGGTGGCGAGGAGACCGGCCACAATATTGAGCTGGGCGATGGCGCGGGGGACGAGGGTGGCGGTGCCGAAGTCGAAATAAACCACAAGGCTTTCGCCGCCCTGGGGGGATTTTACGACCGGACTGTAGAAGACTTTGCCGGCCCCGGATTGTTGGACGTAGGACTCGAGTAGGCGGCTGAAGTCGAGGGCTTCGATACTCCA
>JAYUWQ010000896.1:0-2935 GCA_043753485.1 bacterium | reverse complement strand
CCGCAAGCTCCTTGGGGGGAGGGACGATGGCTTCGGCCATATACCTTCCCCTCGGTCCAGGGCAGCCTACAGGCGGGCCGGGGTCGTGCGGGAGACCTCCCGGGCGGGGATGTATTTGGGGCTGTAGCGGTCGTTCGGGCTGAAAAGGAAGCCGGGGGTGCGGTTCATGACTTCGTAGCTTCCGGGAGAGAAAACCGGGAGCTCCATGTCCGCGTTGGGGTCATAGACTTTGCGGCCATTGAAGGAGCCGGTGATGCGGTATTCGTAGTTGTGATCAAAACCATGGGCGAGGCCGCCATCGGCCGGCATTTCGGGAAGGCGGTCCGGGGTTTTGATCCGGGATTCATCCATCACCACGAGTTGCGCGTTGTCCCACAACTGGCCCGGGCGACGGAGGTAGCCCCAGAAGCGTACCTTGTCGACGAAGTAGCGGCGGCCAATCCAGAAGTCGCCGCGGGGTTCGGCGAGAATTGCCTGGTTGCGGGCCTCGAGCACGGAGCCGCCCGCTGTGGTTTGGCAGGACGGGAGGAGCGGGAGCAGGGCAAGGAGGAGGAAGAGGGCGCGGCGCATGGGGAGCAGGATGATCGGAAAATGATGGATGGTGAAGCGGGAAATGCGAATGATGAACCGGGGAAAGGGGAAGCTGAAAATGGAGGGGACGTTTGTTGGTGGGACGCCTCACATCCTTTGGGGGGTGGTATGCTTCGCTTCACGGGCTGGGATGTAATTCCGCCGGTCCTGGGCATCGGAAGGTGTAAAAAGAAAACCGGGCTGGGGGGTGATCAAATCATAATGGGTGGCCCGGAAGACCGGAAGGATCAGATCTGAATTGGGGTCATAGCATTCATGGCCGGGGAAGTGGCCGGCAATTCTGTATTCGTAATTTTGATCGTATCCATGGGCCGGGCCGTGCTCCGGCGCGGCTGGCAGACGGTCCGGGGTTTTACGGATGGATTCGTCCATGATGACCAGTTTGGCTTTCTCCCACGATTGACCGGGGCGGCGGACATACCCCCAGAAGCGGGTCGTGCCCTGGGGGCCGGTCACAAAATAGCGGCGACCGATCCAGTAGTCGCCTGCCGGTTCCGCGCGGAGGTCGGCCTGGCGTGCGGCAAGGGCGGGGCTCTCCCCCGTGCTGCGGCACGACGGGAAGAGCAACACCAGGGCAAGCAGGAGGAAAAAGGCGAGGCGCATCGCGGAGGGGAGGTCTGGTGGTGTCATGGAATACCCGGTCACCCTGTGAGCCGGGTTCCATGCTAGTCCACGATCTCCTCCGTGCTGGGCACCGGGGAGGAGCGGGTGGCGATTTCATGGTGGTCTTCAGCAATTTGCCGGGCAATCGCTTTGGCGGCGTTGGCCCCCTGGCGCATGGCGCCGTGCATGTTTGGATAGCAAAAAGCCCCCTGGCGGCCGGCCGTGCGGAGGTTGGGGATGCCGTCCACGTTGCCTTTGAGGGCCTGGAAGTGCGGTTCAAAACCCAGTTTGAAAATCGGATAGCCATGCACGGCCTGGAGGGTGTGCCACTCTTTGATCTGGGCCTTGGTACAGATGTTTTCAATCTCCAAGTCCTTGATGATCTGCTCCTTGACGGCATCCGTGACCCGCCACTTCTCATCACCCAGCTCGCAGGTGGTTTCGACGATGAGCACGCTGTGGTCCGGCGGATTGACGGTCAGGCCGGCATTTTTGGGCTCGCCGACGCGGTGGAAAATGCGTTCGCGGTAATAGATATAGAGGCCATCGATGCACTTCGGTTTATCCACCAGAAGGCCGTGAATGGTGATCGGTTTGAACTTGAGATAATCGCAGGAAGCAAGGACTTCCGGGGCCGGGGGCGGGATCATCTTCCTGACCAGTTCCGGCAGCGGGATGGTATTGATGCAGTAATCGCACTCGTGGCGGGTGAGGTTGCCGGTGACGGTATTCCGGACTTCCACCGCTGTGACCCGGCCCTGTTCCAGTTGCACCGCGGTTACGTCCTGATGGTAGAAAATGGAGGCGCCCATCGATTGGGCGTAGGCGGCAATGCGGCGGGTCATGGTTTCCGCGCCGGTCTTCGAATAGTGCAGGGTTTCCTCGGAAAGGGCGCTGTCGACGGCATGGACGCGGTTGTCCTTGATGCCGACTTTCGAGAGAATTTTCTTCAGGACATCGACCGCGGTGAGGCGGGGCATTTTGGTGGTGATGAATTTGGCGTCGAGTTCCGTAGTGGGAAACCCCCAGTAACGCTGGGTGAAATCCTTGAAGAAAAACTCATAAAGCTGGCGGCCGTAGAGCTGGATGAGGGCCTCTTCCGCGTTGATGGGGGTCTTCGGGAAAAGCTTGAACCACAATTGGGTGCCGAAGAGGCTGAAGACACAGCGGGCAAGGGTGAGGGGCGGGATGCCCTTGATCATATCGCCAAACTGCAGGGGATAACGGTAGAAGGAGCCGGCCCAGCGGATTTTGGAGTCGAGCTGCACCGCGAGGCGTTCTTCGCCCATGATGTTGTCGCGGATGTCGTGAAAAATTTCCCGGTCGAATTCATGGAGCATGTGGACCCCCAGGTCATACCAGTTTCCATTGTGATTGAAACTGGTGGCGAGGCCGCCGGGATGACCTTCTCTTTCCAGAAGGGTGACCTGATGTCCCTGCGCCGCCAGGGTGCGCGCGGCATACAGGCCGGTGGGTCCGCCGCCGAGAATCAGAATGCGGGCAGGCAGGGAAGGAGAGGAGGCGGACATGGGAAAGAAGCACGGGCCGGACGATGGCTCCGCCAACAGCAAAGGCGGGTAGTGGCGCGTTCTCCAGGATTGATGGAGGGGGGGCGGATGGGCAAGTGAAATTCTGCTGTTCCGGCCGGGCCGCGGCGGGGATCAACTACTCCCGGATGCGGGGAATACGACAGGCCCGGGATTTTCCGGGCAGGCGGTTCAGCCCTGCTTTTCCAAAGTGG
>JAYUWQ010000895.1:0-2935 GCA_043753485.1 bacterium | reverse complement strand
GGATTTCCTGCACCACGGGATGGTTCTCATTCACGTAGGCGGCGAACATGTAGCTGCAGTCCACCGGCTGGTCCTCCTCGTCCGGGAAGGAAAACAGGCAATCGTTGATCGAGCGGACCACGACTTTTTCCGTCAGCGATCCGGCTTTTTTGCCGCCCAGTTTCAGGGTGGCGGTCACCGTGTCGGGGGTCGGCTGGCGGTTGGCATAGAGGCTCTTGTAGTCGTAGCGCAGGACCGGGGAGATGTAATACGTCTCGCCGGCTTCCTCCAGGACGCCGGTGAAGGTGCTCTCCTTCAGAAAATCCCCGGCCGCGATGGTGACTTCGACTCTCTGGTTATCGGCGGTGGCGGTCACACTGGCGGTGATCATGCCGAAGGGGTCGCCCAGCAGGGTGGGGTCTTCCTCTTCCTCCGGGTCTGCCTTGAGGGTGCTGGACACGATCATGGCGGAGGGAAACAGATGCCCGCCGTAGCCGGCTTCAAGGCTCCATTCCACTTCTGCAGCGCACAGGGTGGAAGTGGAAAGACACCAGAGAGAAAAAAGGGCGGAACGGGGCAGCATAATGGGTGGATTGATAGGGAAAAGGATTCGCTGGAGCTGGCTGTAGGGCGGACTTCAGGCCATGGGATAGGTATTTTTTTCCAGCGGGAAGTGGTGTAGAAGGGCTTCATGCAGACTCACGGATTGAACACCGGGCTCCGGCCCATGCCGCCCGCCATCCGGCACGAAGGAAAATTTATTGCCTTGGTCCCGCAGGAAGCGGCCCGCGAGGCGGAGGAGTTGTTCCACATCTCCCATGGCTTCCCGGAAGCGGAGGCGCTCTGGCGGTATATGCCAGTGGGACCGTTTCCAGACGCGGACGCGCTGGAGGATTTTCTGCAGTCGTGGGGGAACACCCCGGATGTGGTGGCTTTTACCGTCCGGTCGGCGGCGCATGACGCGGCGTTGGGGAGCATTTCGCTGATGAGTCTGCGTCCCGTCCATGGGGTGGGGGAATTGGGCAATATCTGGTTTACCCCTGCGGCCCAGCGCACCCGGGCCAACACCGAGGCCAATTACCTGCTGCTGCGGCATTGTTTCGACGATCTCGGCTACCGCCGCATGGAGTGGAAATGCAACGCCCTCAATGAGCCCAGCCGCCGGGCCGCCCTGCGGTTGGGATTTTCCTACGAGGGCGCTTTCCGCCAGCACATGATCGTGAAGGGCGAAAACCGCGACACCGCATGGTTTGCCATGCTGGATCACGAATGGCCCAAGGTCAAAGCGGCCTTGGAAAGCTGGCTCGACGCGGGGAATCCGGGGCCACTCTGCTCCCCGGCGCGCCGCTTGGCTACGGAGCGGTCCTGAGTTTTGAAGAATGAGCCCGCGAGGGAGGATTGGCACCGGTTTGATTATGGTATGTGTAAATAAACGCAAGCATTACATTTTACTCTTGTGAAAGTCAATATTTTTGATAATTTTGTGAAATGCCATCATCATTCATAAAGAGAGCAGCGACGTCAGCGTGGCAAAATCCAGACCATCGCCTTCCGGTGTGAGGCTCTGAAGGAAAGAATCCCTCATCGTTTTCAAACCAACCAACCACCGCACCCTATGGAAATGGAAGCCAACCTTGTTGAACGCGTGGCGCGTGAGCACGAAGCCCACACCGAACGCGATGTCCTGGCCGAAAGCATCCGGCTGAAAAACAAATTTCCCCATCTCGGGGTCTATCCCTCCAAACAGCGGCTCTATGCCACGATGGACCGCCATACCGCGGATCTCCGGGGCAAAACGATCCTCGACTACGGCTGCGGCCGTGGTGAAATGGCGATGAAGTATCTCCGGAATGGAGCGGACAAGGTGGCGGCCATCGATATTTCGGAGGTTTATGTGGAGGATCTCCGGCAGCAGGCGGAAGCGGCTGGCATTGCCAAGGAACGCTGCGACTTCCGGGCGATGGATGCCCATCGCTTGGATTTTCCCGATGCCTCCTTTGATCTCATCGTCGGCTACGGCATTCTGCATCACCTCGACCCCCGGATTGCCTTCCAGGAAATCTACCGGGTGTTGAAGCCCCAGGGTCGGGTATTGCTCCAGGAGCCTTTGGCGGATAACCCTCTGCTCAAGCTCTTCCGCAGGTCCACTCCCCATGCCCGCACCGAGGACGAGGCACCCTTCACGGCGGCACAGGTCCGGTCGTTTGAGAGCCAACTCGCCTGGCGCACGGAGTCGGTTTATTGTGGGGTGGTTGAAATGCCGGTTTCGCTCGTGACCTCCAAACTGATGCCCTCCCACCCGGACAATCTTTTCCTGCGCATGGCCGACAAGGTGGAGAGCTGGCTGCACCGCCACCGGCTCCTCCTCGGTTGGAACCAGTATATCGTCTTTAATCTGGTCCGGGCGTAAACCAAAGGTCCGGCGGGCCAAATGGCCACCGACCAGCTCCATGGGCCAAACGAAACCAGTGGAGTTTACGGCAAAGCGTGATTAATTATCACTACTTTAGTAATTTCCAGAATGACTCACGCTGCCGCTGCCAAGTCCCGCACTCGTGCCATGGGCTTGGCCGTGGTGAGTTCCTTGGTATCGAAAGGCGGGACCGCGCTGCTCATGCTGGTGTCCATTCCCTTGGCCTTCAAAGTGTTGGGGGAAGAACGCTTTGGGGTTTACGGGGTGGTGCAGACCATGATGTGGTTCATCACCATGTCGGATTTGGGGATGGGACCAGGGATTACCCGGCGCATCGCCGGAGCGGTCGCCCGGGGGGATCGGGAAGAGGAAACCGCGGCGGTGGCCTGCGGGTTTTTTATTACCATCGGCTTCGCGCTGGTGTCCGCGGGGATATTTGCCACCCTGATGCTGACCGTGCCGGTGACGACCCTGTTCGGGGCGGGTTTTGCGCCCGTGGCAGATGAACTGACGCGGAATTTGTGGCTGTCGGGCCTGATGTTC
>JAYUWQ010000894.1:0-7460 GCA_043753485.1 bacterium | reverse complement strand
TCACCGCGAGGTGGTGCCAGGTGCCGGCGGTGATGGCAGCTGCCGCCGGGGTGCGCTGCGGGCCGGAACCGCCTTCCACGGAAACGAAGGGCACTCCGTTATCAAGACCCAGCAGGAAGGCACCCGCCGCGTCCCGGCGGCTGAAAATCACCTGGTTGGGACCCAGCACCGCGGGTTTCACCCAGACGGAAAGGGTCAGGGCTCCACCTGCGGTCCAGCCGAGGGCCGGGTTGGCCGGAATCGTCAGGGAGTTCTGCCCCGTGAACCGCACGCCGCCGCCAATCAGGGCGGTGGCCACCGGCACGCCGAGGCCTTCGGCATTGACCGCAGTGGGCGAGGAGTCCGCCGGAGCCCCGCCGGTTTCGGAGAAATGATAGACACCGAGGGTATCCTCATCATAGGTGCCCTTGGGGTCATGGGCGGCTTCGGCGGCCGGGTTGCCATAGTAGAGCCAGATATCGGTCACCGCCCCGGTTTTCAGGTCGGGCAGTTTCACCCAGACGAGGGCTTCGTTCAGCAGCGCGTCCCAGCGCTCGATGTGATGGGGCAGCATCGTTTTGCCATCCGCACTGACAAACCGCAGGTCCGAGCCGTCTTCCTTGGCGGAGGTGAAGGCAAAGTCCGATGCCAGCCGCACCAGCATCGCCGGACTGCCTGGCGGGGTATCGATGACCACTCCTTCCGCACCGGTGTTCAGCGTGATTTTCTTGCGGGCGGTCCACTCCGGTTTCCACCAGTTGCCCGGAGCTTCAGCAAGGGAAGCGCCAACGCTGGCCATGAAGGACAGGACCGCCAGCCAGGCTGCGGGCTTGCGGAACAGGGGGAGACAATGGAAAACAGAGCGCATGGGATAAAGTTAGAAATCAGTCCAGAGCCGGAAGGTCATCAGCCAGTCGCCCTCTTCCACGATCCCGGCGTCGCGCAGCGGCATCCCGGCATCGAGGGACGCATGGAAGTGGTCCTTGATGGAAAAGCGGGAACCGAGTCCGACGCTGACGAGGGAAATCTGATCGATCTGCTCCGGCAGGGGATCATTCAGGGTGAGATGGCCCGCATCGGCGAAAAGATAGAACCGCCACTCGTCCTTGCTCTCCGGCAGGATATCCGCGGCAGGTTGGTCCTTGCCGGAGGTGCTGGCTTTACGGCGATTGATCAGACTGGGACTGCGCAGTTCCACCGAGCCGAAGACCGCATTGTCCCCCAGCACGGTGGATTCCAGATAACCCCGGGCATTGCCCAGTCCGCCGCCGCTGATCTGTTCGCTGTTGATGAGCGGTTGGCTGGCCAGTTGGCCCTGCACTTTGGCGAAGATCTCCATCCCGCCGGGCAGGTCGTGGGTATGTGCCAGATCGCCCCTCACATGAAAGAAATCCCCCTTCGCAAGGAAACGCTTGGCATCAAATTCATAGGCATCGCTCCCGAGGCCCCGGATGCCGTAGGTCATGGTGGCATTCACATCGGTGGAATGGGCCTTCGCCACCCACGTCCCGCCATAGTTCATGCTGAAAGGGTAGTATTCGATGGGGGTCGCCTGGGTTTCCCCGGCAAAAGTCACGTCCTCATCGAAGTGTTTGAAATCCACCCCCAGGCTGAGGGAATGATAATAGGAAGGGGTGGTGGAAAACGGAGGGCCCGACGGCAGGGTGAAGTTCAACCGTCCGCCGATCACGTAACCCTTGCCGCCCACCGACGAGCCGCCCAGGGTATTGATGTCACTGTCCTGCTTGGTGCCGGTCAGCATGAAACTGGTGGTCGGTGTGAGGGGCAGCATGTAATACCCGGAGTACACCAGGGCATCCTCCGGCCGCTCGGGGGCCACCTGGAAATTGAAGCCAATGGTGTGGCCTTCCTGCCAAAGATTCGAATAATTCAGACCTCCGTTGATCCGCAGTTCACTGGTGTCAGGACTGTAGCGGTTGTTGACCTCCAGACTGCCATGCAGGGAGCTTTGGTCTTTCACGTTCAGGTCCACATCAAAGGTTCCGGGCAGGGCTCCCGGTCTGATGTCGGGGGTCACCTGGCGGTCCGGATGACGGTTCAGCGCGATGATGTCCTGTTTTATCTTTTCGAAGTTCGGGACCTCGCCTTCCGCCAGGGAAGGAGTGCCGCGTTTGATGTCTTCCGGCAGGAAATATTTCGCCCCCTTGACCCTCAACCGCCCGATTTTGTTCTCGGATACCTGCAGGGTGACGACCCCGATTTTCAAATCCCAGGGCAGTGCCGTGACAGTGACAAGACTGTAACCGGCCTCCCGGTAGGCTTTCTGCAGATTGGCACATGCCTGCTCCACATGACCACTGTTGCAGGCCGGTCCCATGAAGGGATAAACGGCCCCTTCGACATCGATCCGTTTGAGCTTGGAGGCCCCCTTGACCTTGTAGTGCCGGATGTAAAAAGGCGGCTCCGCCGGCTCTGCCACGGCCGGGCTCTCCGGCCCTGCAAGTGGCGTCTCCGCAGGCACTTCCTGCGCCGGGGCCCCCGCCAGTCCCAGCCAGATCACTGCCATGCCGCCGGTCAAAACCGGAAAGCATGGCCAGCCGGATCGCCGGCTGGAGGGGCAGTGGAAGAGGGAAGACATTGGGTAGGGAAAACCGTGGATGCGGCGGATGGGAATGGTGCGATCCTTACACCGCCCTGGCGGGAGAGGAATTGATCTATTGGAACAGATTCGTCACATTGCCCAGGTCTTGGCGCCCGCTCTGCCAACCATTGATGGGCGGTGCCCGGAAGCACCGCCCATCACCCCTTTTTGGTTATTTTTGGCACCAGGGTCCCGTCGTCCTACGGAACTGATCCAGTGTGGCAGCAGGCCGATAAATCGTCCCCCGACGGTGTGATCATCGGCCAGATTTCCGGTCCGCAAAGTTCGCCAATGCAACAGTTTCGACAGAAACCACCTGCACCCCGCCACCTCCTACTGCCGCAGGTTTTCCAGAATGCGTTCAATCTGGATAGTGCTCCGGCGCATCGTCAGCAGGGATTGGCGCAGCGCCACCGGGTCGGTGATCATGCCATCCAGCAGGTTTTCCAAATACCCCTGCACCACCGTCAACGGGCCGCGCAATTGCACCAGGACATCCGCGGCGGGATTCGGCACCGCCTTGGCGTCCGCATCTGCCTGCTCATCCGGACGCAGGGCGAGGCGCACCAGGCGCCGCTCCGCGGAAAGCAGCAGGGGCACCGCTTCCACCAGAAAATGCCGGTCATCCCGCCACGCTTCGCCGGGCAGGCGCAGGGCGCAGGCCAGCGAGCCACTCCGGCCGGCCGCAAAACAATCGGACACCAGTTGGCTCAACTGCCGGTCCGCCAGCACCGTTTCCAGCTTGCGTCCCAGCAGCCGGCCTTTGGGCATGAACAGCGATTTCGCGGCCTCATTGCTGAACAGGATCCGGTCCGTCCCATCCACCAGCAGGCAGGCATGCATCAATCCCTCCAGCACGGTCTCCAACAAAACGTTCTTAACCGGAGACTCCAGGTCCGGGTCCATGGTTTCCGGATCGGCTGGGTCCAAGGACGGGAGGCTGGATTCGGTGGAGGTATTCACGGGCTAAACCGTGAATCTGTCGGCCCTCCTGTCACTCCGGCAAGTTGCACTGCGTGACAGAACCGACAGATTGACGGGTCATGGCGGTCAGCAGACCCAGTCAGGACACGACTGCGGGCCGGCCCGGCGTCAACCCCCAGCCTGGCGGTAAATCAGCCCTAACTTCCCATCCGCCGGGCCAGCGCCTCCTCCATGGCCCGCTCCACCAGCACCGCTGCCAGCGTTTCGGTGGCCGCATCCAGCGCCGCATTGGCAGCCTTCAGCCGGCGCAATTCCCCCGCCGCCAGAGCCGCCTCCACCTCTGCCACGCCGGCGGCAATGTGCTCGCTCGCCACTGTATCGAGGGCATCCCCGGCCTGCGGCAGGGCTCCCGCCACGGCTTCCAACAGTTCCCGGCTCTTCAGCGAAGCCTCGGCCAGTTGCCGTTCCGTCATGTCGGCAAACGCATGATCCACCGACTGCGCAATCATCTCCTCCACCTTGGCCTCGGTCACATCCACCGCCGCATGGCGGATCTCCACCACCTTGTCCTGACCGGTTTTGGTATCCCGCGCCAGCACCTTCAAAATCCCGTCCGCATCAATCTCAAATTGCACCCCCACCCGCGCACTTCCTTTGGGCCCTTTTTCAAAATCCACCTCAAACTCCCCCAGCGGCCAGTTATCCCGCGCCATCTCCCGCTCCCCCTGCAGCACCCGGATGCGCATGCCCGGCTGATCCGTCACCGCATTGGTGAACAACTCCCCCGCCCGCGCCGGGATGGTGGTATTGCGTGGCAGGATCACATTCATCAGCCCGCCGAAGGTCTCGATCCCCAGCGACAGCGGCGTCACATCCAGCAGCACCACCTGCCGCAGCGCTCCTGACAAGATCCCCGCCTGGATCACCGCTCCCAACGCCACCGTTTCATCCGGATGCTGGCTGGTATCCGGCTCCCGGCCAAAAATCTCCCCCGCGATCTGCCGCACGAGGGGAATCCGCGTGCTCCCTCCCACCAGCACCGCCGCCTGCAGGTCTTCCGGTTTCACTCCCGCATCCGCCATCGCCCGTCGGCACAGGCCGCGGGTCCGTTCCACCAACGGCCGGATCAGCCGCTCAAACTCCTCCCGCTTCACCCTCCTGACAAAACTACGGTCGCCCCGCCAGAAGGGCAGCCTGACTTCCACTTCGTCTGCCGACGACAGGCCATGTTTGGCGTCGATGGCTCCCTCCAGCACCCGGCCCCGTTCCAAAGCATTCAGGCCTGCCCAGCCGCCCTGATCCATCTGTTCCGCCAGCCAATGGGCCAGCAACCGGTCCGCATCATCCCCGCCCAGCCGCGTATCCCCATGAGTCGCCAGCACCTGGAAAATCCCCTCATTCAACTCCAGGATACTGACATCAAAAGTGCCGCCTCCCAGATCATAGACCGCCACCCGCGACCGCTCGCCCAGCTTATCCAGTCCAAACGCCAGCGCTGCTGCGGTCGGTTCATTTAAAATCCGTTCCACCGTCAACCCCGCCAACCGGCCCGCCTCCCGCGTCGCCTGCCGCTGGGCATCATTGAAGTACGCCGGCACCGTAATCACCGCCCGGCTCACCGGCCGCTCCAGGGCCTCCTCCGCCACCGCCTTCAATCGCCGTAAAATGGCCGCGGACACCTCCACCGGCGACCGCCACACCCCGTCCACCACCACCCCCAGCAGGCCCTCCGCTCCGGCCCGCACTTCCGGTCCCATCCCTTCCGTGCCCTGCCCTCCCTCCGGCATCCCCTCCCCATCCGAAGCCCGGCGCCCCATCAGCCGTTTGATCGATCCCACCGTCCGCTCCCCCTCCGTCACCCGCCGCCGCCACGCCTCCTCCCCCACCACCACCGTCCCGTCCTTGGCATAATACACCACCGACCGCGTCATCCGGCTCCCCCGCCCATCCGCCAGCAATATCGGAAACCCCGCATCCACCACCCCCACCAGCGACTGCGTCGTCCCCAGATCAATTCCAATCACATCAGCATCAGCACTCATAGCCTCCTCCCATCACCCGTCCCCCCGACTCCGGCAAGCGCGGCTAAGGCTTTGGTGGATGGCACCAAGCAGACTACCCGCGGAGTTGAGACGAACCCTTGTAGGCTTTCAAGTCAGACCATCACCCTGATTTGTGGAAGAAAATCCCCAGCGGGACTCACTACCGGCGCCCCATCAGTATGATGGTGAGAGAAGCAGGGTCATGCCGTTCAGATGACTGCGGCGGACTTGGCCACTTTGCGCAGGCGATCAGCCATTCCCTTCATGACGTGGAGGGCAAACATGGGAACTTCGTCCACCATGAACAAAAAGCGCCGCCGGTTCAAGGTCACCAACCGGCAGTCTGTCCGGGCCACCGCATCGGCGCTGCGGGCCGAATCGTCGATCAGCGACATCTCCCCAAAAAAACCGTCCGGACCGATGGTTTCGACGATTTCTCCATCAATAAGGATATCCACCTCGCCACTTTCGACGACAAACATCTGATTGGCCATATCGCCCTTTTTGAAAATGACGTCTCCTTCAGTAAATGGGAGGATGTCAGCAGGGACAGAAAAGAGTTGGGGCAGTCTCATAGGTGATCAGTCGATAGAGCTGGAATTCAGAATCTCAGCATTTAAGAGGCCCTGTCCTGAACTGCGAACCACTTTTATGTGACGAAAATGGAAGAATTCTCCTGCCCGGCCTTCTGTGTCCCATCGCGGGGTGTTTTTCAAACTCCACCGTGAAACCGCAGGAACGAAAAGGACCTTCTCCCCGCTGAGTTTTTTTCAGGGAGTCTCTTGTCTTTATGCTGGTCAGCGCAAATTGCCACGCAAGCAACTGGATGTCCCGTGCCTCCGGGGCTACGGCCGAATCTGTTCCGGATTGCCGCCAAAGGTTTACGGCCAGACCGCTTGTCTTCAGTCACTCCAGCTCCCACCGCGCTTCCGGGCCCAAGGCAGAATCCATCGCGGACGGGGGCCTCTGTCTTTGCCTGGCAGAGGCACCCCTCAGAGCCCCACAGGAATCCCGTGCTCCAGCCGGTCGATCACCTCGTGCTCATGCTGGACAGCCCGTTCCAAGCGGCAGACCTTGGCGTCTTCATCCGCCAGCTTGGCCTCCAGCCGGGTGAGTCTGCTCAAAGCGGCTCTGAGATCATCTTCCAGGGTTTCGACCCTGCGCTGCAAACCGGTCATTTCAGACATTGGCATAAGAACCTCCTTTGTTTGGGATACTCTTTTAAAATAGCGACGGCGCCCCGGCTTGGCAAGTTCTGATCCATTTTCCGGCGATGATTTTAACCCACCCTTCAGAAATGGTTTCAAGAGGGCGGCCACGGCGGCATTCCCGGATTGCACGGCTGGTTCCGGCCGTGGGATAGCTGGGGCCATGGCAAACATAACGACAGGACAACGCTGGATGAGTGAACCGGAGCCGGAATTGGGGCTCGGGGTGGTGCGGGGCGTGAAGGCCGGCAAGGTGAAGCTTTGGTTTCCAGCTTCGGCAGAGACGCGGATTTATGCCTGGCCGGGCGCTCCCCTGGTGCGTGTCAAATTTGCCCCGGGCGAGCGCGTGGCCTGGGAAGGCGGCGGCGGGGTGGTGCACTCCGCGAGGCAACAGGATCACGTGTTTTGGTATACGGTGGATGGCCGGGAAGTGGCGGAAGCGGTCTTGTCAGGCATCCTGAGCCGCCGCGGACCGCTCGACCGGCTGGCCGCAGGGACGCTGGATGAAAATGAGGACTTTGAACTGAGAAGGGAAGCCTTGTTCCGGCGGGCCCGGCTCCAGCGGTCGCCGGTGCGGGGATTTACCGGGGCCCGCATGGAGCTGATTCCGCACCAGCTGGGGATCGCCGCAGAAGTGTCAGGACGGCTGCAGCCCCGGGTGCTGCTGGCCGATGAGGTCGGCCTCGGGAAAACCATCGAGGCCTG
>JAYUWQ010000893.1:0-2937 GCA_043753485.1 bacterium | reverse complement strand
TGACTCAACTTTACCCCCCGCGCCAAGTTCGGGCGCGATCAAGCACCCCATGTCCAGGAAATATCCTTCCATTTTTGCGGCCGGCTGGATCGGTCTGTCCTTGGCCGCGTGCTTCAGGATTGTTTTCGGGCGTCGGGAAGTGATTCTCTCAAAATTTTACCGGAGGTGTCAATAGGCAGCGTCCCCGCTGGCGTGGCCGAAGGTCGATTCCGGGTGGGGGGCGTCTTGAGGAGGGTATGGAAAAAAAGTGCCGGGTCCGGATGTGCAACGACAATAAAAACTGCCCCTGATGGGGTGGTTTTCCGGGGTGATTCGGCGTGCTGATTGACGCCGGCCGGGGCTTCGTGTGCAGTTGCGGGTTGTCGTCAAAAGAACCCAGCCCACCAATCTCGTTTTCGAGGGCAACCAGGGAAGAACCATCAGTATGAGTGCAATGAAGGCGGGGATGTCCACAACACGGCGCGCAAGTATTTGCGGCAAAACGAAGTCATGGAAAAGCGCCAGGTGCCGCACACTTGGAGGAAGCGCAAAGTTCCGCTGGAAGCGGTCTCCATCCCACGCGGGGATGGCAATTCAAGGTGCCAGGCAAAGTAACAGCGTCGTGTGCTGGCAGCGTGGATCGGACATCCCGGCCATTCAAACGCCCCTGCCGCCCGCTGCTTCCAATGCCGGCAAAAGATAGGTTCCGTCCGGCCGGAATTAGCTTGGCAAACTCCGGGAATCCATATCCCTTTGACCGGCAGACCTGACTCTCCATCTCTTCCCATGAAATCATTTCCCAACCCAATTATTACCGTGGCTGGGTTTGCCTTGGGCTTCGGCCTTGTGGCAGCCGCCAACTCCGCCCCTGCCGAGGCCATCGGCATTTTTGAAAGCGCGGCCGACATTGGCAAAATTGATTTTAAGGGGTCGTCCACTTTCCTTCCTGACAAAAACCAGTATCGTATCACCGGCAGCGGCAAGAACATCTGGTTCGCGGAGGATGCCTTCCAGTTTCTTTCCAAAACCATGTCGGGAGACCTCGTCTTCAGCATGGACACCGGCTGGGAGGCGGAAGGCAAGGAGCCGCACCGCAAGGCCTGCGCCATGGTCCGTCAAACCCTTGACCCCGACTCTCCTTATGTCGACGTGGCGGTGCATGGCGACGGCTTGATCGAGATGCAATACCGCACCGCCAAAGGCGCGACCACCCTCGCTGCCCGCACTCCGGTGCAGGCCCCGGCTACGGTAAAACTGGAGCGGGATGGCGACGTCTTCACGGCATTGGTGTCCAAGGATGGCGGTCCCTTCCAACCCATCGGCGCGGTTTCCCTGGCGATGCCGGATCCGGTTTATGTGGGCATCGCCGTCGGAGCCCACAACGAAGCCAACCTCGAAACGGCGCTGATTTCCAATGTCCAGCTCACCAACCGGGTCCCCGCGAACGGTGAAAAAAGGGTGCGGGAAACGACCCTCGAGACCCTCGACATCGCGACCGCGGAACGCAAAATCGTTTACCGCGACCGCAGCCTGTTTGAAGCCCCCAACTGGTCCCCGGACGGCAAGCTGTTTTATTTCAACCGGACCGGCAGCATCTGGACGATTCCTGTGGCCGGTGGGGAGCCTGCCAAACTGGATACCGGGGTGGCCGTGAAGAATAACAATGACCACGGCCTTTCCGCAGACGGAAAATGGCTGGCGATCAGTTCCGGATCCGGGGAAAACGGATCGCAGATTTATGTCGTGCCGGCCACCGGCGGGGAAGCCCGCGAGATCACGCCCAGCGGCCCTTCCTACTGGCACGGCTGGTCCCCGGATGGAAAAACCCTGACTTATTGTGCAAAGCGCAACGATAACTACGACGTCTACACCATCCCCTCCGCCGGCGGCCCTGAAATCCGTCTCACCGATGCCGCCGGACTCGACGATGGCCCTGAGTACAGCCCGGATGGGCAAACCATTTTCTTCCACTCCGAGCGCCACGGTCCTGCCAAACTCTGGCGCATGAAACCCGATGGCAGCGGGCAGGAACAGATCACTTCCGACGAAGCCTATGCCGACTGGTTTCCCCATCCTTCCCCGGATGGAAAGTGGCTCGTGTTTGTGTCTTTCGATCAAAGCGTTAAAGGCCATCCCTCCGATAAAAACGTGGTACTGCGCCTCATGCCCGCGTCTGGTGGCAAGTCCAAGGTCATCGCCACCCTCTTCGGCGGCCAAGGCACCCTGAATGTTCCCTCCTGGTCGCCTGACAGCACCAAAATCGCCTTCGTCAGCTATCGCCACCTCCTTCCCTGAGATTTGCCATATCCGCACCCTTTTTATGGCGCCGTTCCCTCCGTTTCAAAACTTCAGCCCGGTCCCGCCCCGGGCCGCAGCCGTCCCCCTCCGGCGGACCCTTCAGCGTCTGATGATGTTCCTACCCCTGCTGGCCTTTGGGGGAATCGGCATGGCCGTGCGGGCGGAAAAACCCGCCGGGGTGTCAGCTTCCCCGGCCACGGTGTTTGCGGGAGCGGCCAAAGTGGACATCACGCCGGAATACCCCATCCGGCTCAGCGGTTACGGAGCCCGGACCAAGGAATCCGACGGCATCAGCCAGCGCCTGTGGGCCAAAGCACTGGCGTTTGGAGAAAGTGAGGACAACACGGCGGTGCTGGTCACGGTGGACAATGTCGGCGTGCCTGGATCCGTGACGGAGGAAGTGTATCAACGGGTTGCCGCAAAACAGCCATTTCCCCGCGGGAATTTCACACTCTGCTCCAGCCACACTCACAACGGCCCCATGCTGACCGGAGTGCTGCCCTTTCTCTTCAGCAAGGACATCGAACCTGCCGAGCAGGCCACGATCAACCGCTATACCGCCGAGTTGACGGACCTGCTGGAGCAGGTGGTGCTGAACGCCCTTCAGGACCGCAAACCCGCCCTGCTGGCAAGCGGCGAGGGCGAGGCCGGATTTGCCCG
>JAYUWQ010000892.1:0-7485 GCA_043753485.1 bacterium | reverse complement strand
ACGCCACGAGGATCAGGCCAAAGAGGAAGCCAACCATAAACCTGACGGGGCTACGGTGCCGGAGCGCTAACCCCACATCCTCCAGACTTATCTTTTCCCGCCGCACCAGCAGCACGGTCAGGATCATGGCCCCGAGACTTATTACCGAGCCAAACACCATCAATTGCAATGGGGGAAGCAGGATCTGCTGCCAGTGCCGGGGCACCATACCCCAGAGCATGCCGGATCCGATCAATAACAAGGCGTAACCCGACCAAAACAGGAGAACATATCCGAATGTCCGCCACCGCCCTGAGGGCTCTCCAGGATTTACGCCCTCGTTCATAGTGTTCCTATTTTGCAACGTCGCTGCCGGCGCGGGCATACTGCCGCTTAACGCTCAAGGTGAGCCACCCGGTTTTGCCGGAGTGGCTCCACCGTCCGGTTTTGTCTTTCCGGCGTGAATGGGAACCATCTTCGCTGCAGTTACGTTCAGCAGGATTTTGTGTTCGAAGGGATCCTTGCCAGAATATGACGGTAAAGGACTGTAGAAGATATGATAGATCAGTCGGCCTTGCTCGTCCCAACCCTCGACAATCGAGCGGCCGCGAGGCCTCAACTGCTCGACATTCGGGGAAGGAAATCCGGTCATGGCCTCATAGCTTGGAAGCTGGACTTCAACGAACTTCGAGTCTTCGTTCATCGCGAAGATTTTGGCGTAAGAATAGAATCCGTCTTGGACCGTGACCGCAAAAGCCTTTGAGTCTGGTCTCCACTTCACCTGAACATGCTCCCTCAGGGGACGGGCGTCATCGCCTGCTGCACCAAAATACTTGATGGACGCGAGAATCTTCCCTGTCGCTTTCTCGGTAATCTCAACCCGTGGATAGTTGTCGCCCTTCCATTCAGGATCGATGGTGGAATCGCGGTCAACGTCCATTACCGCATGAAGCTTTCCGTCAGGTGAGTCAGACTTGGGCACTTCTAGTATGCGGCCAAATGCGATCAGCGGAAATGCGACAAGCGCTAGTAGTGCGAGTTTCATGGTTTGGCAGAACTACTGATTCACCGACAGGATTGCAGGAGAATGCTCCACCTTATCTCCAGCAGGAATGTCGGGGCAATACGGAAACATGGGATAGGGGGCGGAAATTGGTACTGGATTTCCTGCATGGTGCGTGGAATGCCGCAAAGCTGCCAGTAATAGAAGCGGAAGTTTTTGACACGGCCCCAGCGGGCGAGCATGCGGCCGGGGTAGGCGGGGAGAAGTCATGGCGGCGAAGTCATCCTGAAGCGCCCGGGGTTCGGAACGGCGGGAAGAGATTGTGGCTTGGCGGAGACCAGTATCAAATCACCGGGTTTCAGCCCCCCGGGTGGGCGTAACTATAAAACGTGCCCCACAATCCGAAGCCGCTCAGCACCGCCAAGAAGATCGAGGCCATGGCGAACCCGGTCATGGTGCGGGATCGGAACAGGACCATGGCCAGCACCACGTAAGCGGACAAAAATCCGATGTCCGCGGCCAGTTCCCCCAACGATGCTCTAAAGCACGCCCCCACATTGGCATATAAGACCAGCGGGGCGAGCAATCCCGCCTGGGTTGCCTCCCGGTTTTTCACTTCCGGCGGGCAGGCATCGGTCTGGCAGGTGGCATAGAGGATGAAACCGCAGCGTCACCCGCCGTTGACGGCACTCGTTTTGCCAGCCGCCTTTTGAACGATAAGACGGCGCTCGTGGCAAGTAGCAAAACACCACCGGTGAACTGAGCCAGATGGATGATCACCTCGCTCCCGGAAACGAAATGGTGCACTGATAAGGTCTGAGAAATACCAGCCAATGATGTGAATGCTTCGGAGATCTCTAATTGTATCTGGTAAGGCCCCCCTCTGGAGGTGTCAAATTCCCGGGGAAACGCCAGGAACCTGCCTCGTGACGAAAATCCGAATCCCATGTCTTCGAGAGCCTGCTCTAAACAAACGGCTCCGCTACGGTCAGTAACCCTCACTTTGCCGCTGCCAGAGCCGAAGTGATCCGGCAGCGCCTGCTCAGTGTCGGCGAGGCGAACCTCCAGGACGCCACCTGGGCGAAAGCAGCTGCGTCCGGGAGGACTTGCAACCAGAGCGGACGTCCCAGTCCTTTCGAGATGCACCTCATGGATCGACGATCCGAGGGAATCCCGGAACATGCGATAGCTTTGATATCCGCTGATGACCAGCACGCAACCGGCACTTAAAAGCGCAAGGGTTAAAGCGGTGGCGAGAAAATTCTTCACGTGCTGCTAGCTTTGTATTGTGCCAACAGGGGTATTGGGAAATCCATTTCAAGATGCGGCATAATTGGAGGGGCGGGTGGCTTGCAACGGGGAGCGAGTCGATGGACAGGACTGGGGCTGTTCGCAGCATATCCAACCGAGGGATTGGCAATCCATTCAGGGGATTTGGACAGCGCCTGACGGTGAGGAGAGATAGTTCGTCAGGGATGGTCAAGTTTAAAAAGTTGGCGGGCTGCGGTGAACACGGATCAAGGGATGCTGAAAGGTGGGATCGGCGATACCGGGTCAATGCGGTGGTGGCCCGGCAGCGGGCTGGTCCATGGCGTCTGGGCCGCGGTTTGGTTTGTAGGCATACCATGTGAGGCCGACGAAAACGATCAGACCAAAGGAGCCCAAATATAAGCCAAAGAGCCATGGCAGCTGGTCCAACTGGCCGTCGATTATTTGAATGGTTTTTGCCTCGATCTGCGAGGTGTCCACGGCCCGCTCCCACCGGCCCTGGTCTTCCACGGTCGGATCGTATCGCTCCAATTTCCCCTGCTCGTTCTGCCAGACGGGACGGACCCCAAACATTGCATAAAGCAGGGAGGCGGCTCCGCCCCGCTTCGTCGCGGAGTCGGCTTCGACGGCCCGGTCCGTGAGGGTGGCGATCATCTCCAGCTCGCGGTTGGGACTGTGTTTGATCCTCAGCCCCGCCCGATCCAGAAAAAGGCCGCCCATGGCGAATATTGCCAAATTGGCGAAGAGCGGCAAGCAGGCGCATACCAGAAGCGCATGGCCTGCTTTTCGCATCCTGCCACTCAAAAGGAGCTTCAAGGAAAGCAGGACCACGATGGGGATCAGGATGGCCACGATCACGGCACTGGTCCACTGCACCGCGGGACCTCCGAAAATGGCCGGGGCCAGCTTTTTCCCCTGCTGGGGGACCAGCCAACAAACCAGCAGGATCACCGAAAGGATGGTTGTGGTCCGGAAGAGGTTCATTTTCGAGCTATGTCAGGAATTGGACGACGGCGAGTGGGACGCGCCGATGACACGACAGATGCCCTGCGAGCCGTTGCCTGCCTCCGTTTTGTTCGCCTCGGTTCGCGCTGTGGAAGTCATCCTCATTTCTTGCTGATTCCCGAAAGAGCTCTCAAAACGGCACCTCTGTATTCCTCGTCCTTCTCGTGAAACTCGACTGTTCGAGAAGTAAGATCAACGTTGAGATAGTGCTCGGCGTAGAACAACTCGTAAGCCTCCTCTGAATCTTCCGTCGGCTCGAAGAACAGCTTGATCTTCGTGGCTCCCTTTTCGAGCGAGGCAGGTGTGCCGGCCAAACTAATCGCAGTGAAGGTCACCTCTGGGTTCATGATAGTCGGACGAAACGTGCCAGCATACAAGTCTCCAAGTGCGACAACGAAGCTATCACTGACCGCTTCCAGACTCTCGAAAGTGACAGTGGACTGATATGTCGTAATGCCCGTGTCTCCGAGGGTGCCTTGCTTCCACTCCGAGGGTAAGCGAAATCGAAAACCGACCTCTGCTCCCTTGTACATTCCTCGGGCGACACATACCTGAGCCCCATCGGCAAGCCGTTCGTAGCTGGATAAGCTAAATCCCAAATCCACGAATCCGTCTGCCTCCATGCCCGCAGTGATCTCGCTCAACGTTGGCGCTGGAGCGTCGTTCTTCGGGGCGCATGAACCAAAAAGCCAAGAGAGGAAACCCATAGTGATGAGATTGATGAGGCGCAGGCGCATTCTATTTGGGCGAACTCTATATTGGACAGCGCCTGACGCTGAGAAGATGTGGTTTGTCAGGGATGGTCAAGTTTAAATAGTTGGCGGACTGAGGAGAGTTTGGTAAAGGACATGGCGGGGGCTTCAGGCGGGCGACACTGAACTGATGGTCTGATGCTCCAGGGTTGCTGAGAAACTCGGGGGGACCCTCGTCCACCCCGGGCGACGGGGGGCGGGGCTATTTCCGGGATTTGTCAGGCTTGAGCGGGGCGGGCGGCACGGGGCGGGGATCTTTCTGGATGAGGGCCTGGAGGTGTTTGACGGCGGCTTCGAGCTGGGCGTCCGAGCCGTCGAAGGTGGTGCGCGGGGCGTTGTCCACCACGAGGTCGGGATCGACGCCGTGGCCTTCGATGAGCCACTGGCCCTCCGGGCCGTAGACGCCGGCCTCGGCGGCGGAGCACATGCCATTGTCCACCAGCCAGCGCTGGGCGCTGAGCCAGATCTCCCCGCCCCAGGTGCGGGTGCCGATGACCTTGCCGATCTCCAGCCGTTTGATGCCTTCTGAAAACGCCTCGCCATCGCTGGCGGTGCGCTCATTGCACAGCACCACGACATGGCCGCGGAAGGCATACTGCATGTTCCAGTAGGGGTTCCCGGTGCGGCGCGACCAGTAGAACCAGGCTTTGCGGAGGAGTTTTTCCAGGATCCAGGAGTCGATGTTGCCGCCGCGGTTGTGGCGGACATCGATGATCAATCCCTGACGCTGGAAGACAGGGTAAAAATCGCGGGCCCAGTCGGCGATGTCCTCACTGCCCATGGCGCGGAGGTGGAGATAACCGATCTGGCCCTGGCCGAGATCCTCGGTTTTCAGGCGGCGGGTGTATTCCCATTCCGCATAACGCAGTTCCCTGGCGGCATCGGGGGCGAGGGGTTTCACCAGCACCGGTCGGACGGCGGCACCGGCGGCGGCGGGTTTTACTTCCAGGAGGACCTGGCGTCCGGCCTGTTGGCGCAGGAGCACGGCGGGATGGGGCACGGTGGACAGCGGAGTGCCATTGATGCTGAGAATCACCTCCCCCTCCTGGACACCGGCGCCGGGTTGGGACAAGGGGCTGAGGGCGGCTGGGTAGTCGGGATCGGCCCTGAAAATATGATCTACGCGCCAGCCGCCCGAAGCGGCATCGCGCGCCAGACGGGCGCCGAGCGAGGAGGGGGCGATTTTGTCAGGACCTTCCCGGATTTCGCCGTGCCGCACGTAGGTGTGGAGGGCACTCAGCTCGCCGGACATCTCGTGCAGCACCTCGCTCAACTCCTCGCGGTCGGTCACGCGATCGATCAGCGGGGCGTATTTCTGGCGGCTGGCCAGCCAATCGACGCCATGCAGTTTGGCATCGTAAAAATGGTCCCGCAGCATGCGCCAGGCTTCCTGATAGATCTGCCGCCATTCCTCGCGGGGGCTGATGGAAAACGACCAGCGGTCGAGCGGCACGGCTTTCTCCAACTTGGCGGGGGCATCGCCCCCGGCGGGCACCACATAAAAACTGTCGTCCTTCCGCAGCAGCACTTTCTTGCGGTTGGCGGAAAGCTCCCACGATTTCACCTCTTCCATGAACACCTTGGCCTTCGGGTCCTGGGGCGTGATTTCCAGGCGCATCAGTTTTGGTTTCACCTCAAAGCCGGGAGCGCGGGCGGTGAAGAAGAGGTGCTTGGCGGCGGCGGTGAGACCGGAGTAATTCCCCGCCGGCACCGGCAGCTCCCACAGGCGGGCCATCAAGCCATCGGCTTCAATCACCACCGCGGCCGGAGCCGCTTTTTCCTTGGGGCCGGGTGCCTTGGTTTTGGTTTCTTCCTTCTGGTCTGTCTCGTCTTTTTTATCCGGGGACTTTTCCTGGTCTCCTTTTTCCTTCTGATCCGGCCCCGGATTCAATTCATCCGGCGGCTCGAAGGGGGAGCGCAGCCCCTTCCGCAGGGCGAGGGCATACAGTTTGGTGTTCTCGGTGAAATAGGGCTCCGGCTGGCGGTCACCCCAAGGACTGGCCACCAGCGACCGGAGTTGCCGCTCGCTGCAGAAGTAGAGCCACTGGCCGTCCTCCGACCACGCGGGCGCGGAGCTGTTCACGCGGTCGGTGGTGGCTGTCAGGATGGTGCCGTCGGCCACGCGGCAGAGTTTGATCTGACGGTAGGTATTGGCGAGGGTTTCCACATAGGCGAGCCATTGGCTGTCCGGCGACCACGTCAGGTCGGCATATTCATCCTCGAGGCTGGTGGCGATGAGTTTCGACTGGGCACTATTCAAATCCCGCACCCACAGCTGCCGGTTCTTGTCCTGCCAGGCGACCCATCGGCCATCCGGAGCAGCCACGGGGTCCATGCGGAACACGCCGCCGTCCCGGGTGAGCACTTCGGAAGCGCCCAGTCCATTGGCGGGGAGTTTCGCCAATTCGATTTCGCCCGTCTCATCGGTCAGGGCGAGCAGGCTTTTGCCCTCCCCGAGGAACGCGGCCTCACGATAGCGCACTCCTTCCCGGCGCGGCACGTTGACCAGCCTTCCCCCGCCTTCCACCGGAACCGTGAACACCTCCCCGCGCGCCGTCAGGGCGAGGCGGTCGCCGTCCGCTGAGAGATGCACACTGGTCAGGAATTCCATCGGTTTGTCCACCCAGCGCTCCCGGGTGTGATCGAAGTCGGAACCCAGGGTGATGGGGATCGCCGTATCCACCTTCCCCTCAAGTGTCAGCAGCCGGAGGTCCGCGCCCTGCTGGTAGACGATCCGCCCCTGGTGGAGCCGGGCCCATTTCACATCGAACTCCGGATGTTGCGTCAACGGCTGGGCATCGGTCCCATCCGGCCGCATTGACCACAGATTCCCCACGCCGGAGCGGTCGGTGATGAAATAGACGCGCCCCTGCCAGAACATCGGGTTTTTGGAGGTGCCCTTGAAATCGGGTGTCAGGGCCACGGCCTCCGGCGCGCCTTCGTCGTAGCGCCAGAGATTCTGCGCGGTGCCTCCCTGGTAGCGTTTGGTGCTGCTCCCCTGGAAAGGCAGGCGGGTGAAAAAGAGCTGCCGTCCGGTGTCGTCGGTGGTGCCCTCGCTGGCCTGGGCGAGGGGTATGACGGTTTCCTCGCCCGATCTCGGATCCACCGTGGCCAGCTGATCATTGGGCAGGGTCGAAAACGCCTTGGTGGTAAAAATCACGCGGCCCTGCGGCGTCCATCCGGTGGGGAAGGAGCCCTCGCCATTCCATGTCAGGCGTTGGGGCAGGCCGCCTTCCAACGGCATCACATACACTTCCGCCGGTCCTTCGTATTCCGCGGAGAAGGCCACGGTTTTCCCATCCGGCGAGAGGGCGGCAAACGACTCCGTGCCCGGATGCGAGGTGAGCCGCTGCGCGATCCCGCCCGTCACCGGCACCTTCCAAAGATCGCCTTCCGCGGTGAAAACCACGGTTTCCCCAAACAAGGCCGGGAAGCGGTAAAACCCCGGCCCCGCCTCTGCCACGGCAACACAGGACC
>JAYUWQ010000891.1:0-7504 GCA_043753485.1 bacterium | reverse complement strand
CACGACTGCCAACAAAATCACCGACGAAATCATGGTCGTGATGCGGGATCTGCGGACGGGGCTGTCGGATTTGAGCAGGACGGTGAACCGCTTGAACGAAGGGGTGCTGAGTGACGACAACCTGCAAAATTTTTCCGGAGGACTGCGCGAGTTGCGGGAGAGTATCCACAAGATTGACAATGAGGTGCTGGGGGATGGCAATCTGAATGCCGTGAAGGAGGCCCTGGCGGATTTCCGGGCCGCCATGGACAAGGTGGATCAGGCGGCGGCGCGGGCGGATGGAGTGATCGTCAAGGCCGACAGCGCGATGGGGAAAGTGGACAAGGCCATGGACAGCCTCGGGCCGGGCCTGCGGGGCGTGGAAAATGCCACGAGGAGTCTGAAGCAGGCGGCGGTGGCGATGGAAGGACTGTTGAAGGACGCCCGGACCGGCGATGGGTTGATGAATGCCCTGCTGAACGATGAGGTGCTGCGCCGGGATTTTACGGCCCTCGTCGCCAACCTGAAGCAGCGTGGGGTGCTGTTTTACAAGGACAAGGAAGGCAAGGAGAAGGCCGCTCCCTCCGCCCCGGCCGCACGGCCGGGGACCAAGCCTTATGGGACAAGATAGGTGAGGAAAGCGGCCATGGGGGAAAGGGCCGGCATGGCACGGGATTATGGCGCGCCCAGAAACGGCGCCCATTCGGGCGGAAGGGGTGCCTGCCAGTCGAGCGGCGGCTGGTCCGGCAAAGTCAGGCCCAGCTTGACCGAGTGGAGGGCGTGACGGCGCAGCAGGAGGGCGGCCTCGGATGCCGGCGTCCAGCCTTGGTCAATTTGGCGGAGATACCATTGGGGGTCGGGACCATAGAGTTTATCGCCGACCACCGGATGGCCATGGTGATGGAGATGCACGCGGATTTGGTGCATCCGGCCGGTGTGGGGTAAGGCGGAGACGAGGGCAAAGCGGTCGCCGGCGGAGGAGGGATGGAGGAGGCGCTGGAGGACGCGGAAATGAGTCAGGCACGGGGCACCGTCCGGATGGACTTTCTGCATGAGATAGACCGGCGATTCCTCCACGTCCCCCCGGCGGAGGATGGGGGCGTCGGTGGTCCACTCGTCTGCTTCCGGCCAGCCGGTGACGAGCGCCGCATAGTCCTTGCGGATTTCGCGGCGCATCATGGCCTTGTTGATGGCGCGGGCGGTGGCGGGGTTTTTCGCGATCAGGACGAGGCCGCTGGTTTCCCGGTCGAGGCGGTTGATGATGGAGAGGGCCGCTCCGTTGGCGAGGTCGTAGGCGAGCAGGGCCCGCAGGCCGTGCCAGAGGGTGGGTGGTCCGTTGGGTTTCGAGGGATGGATCTGCAGCGGGGCGGGCTTGTTGACCACGATCCAGTCCGCCGACTCGTCCACCACGGAAAAGTCCAGCACATCGGCAGCGGTGCGGTCCTGCATGGGTCGATTCTAACGGGCGGCGGCCAGTTGCTGCAAGCGGCGCACGCGTTCAGCATCCGGGGGGTGGGCTTGCCACCAACTTCCATTCCGGTAGCCGGCGGCCGCACGGGAGAGGGAATAGCGGTTCCAAAACGCCACGGCGGCCTGCGGAGGGTAGCCGGCGCGGCGGAGCAGATCCAGGCTGGTGGCATCCGCTTCGAATTCGCGGGCCCGGCGGCGGGCGGCGAGGGCGGTGACATTGACGGTCAGGACGGTTCCGCTGGCCCCGGCGGCCGCTGTCAGGACATCGTTTTCCTGCTGACTGAGAGCCACCCCAACGGCCGCTCCGGCCAGCAGGGCGGTCCAGGCTTCCGCGATCTGGACGCGGTGGTGGCGGTGAAAGACATGGGCCATTTCGTGGGTCAGGACGGCCGCCAGTTCGGCGTCCGATTGCACAAAGGGGAGGATGCCGGCGTTGACTTCCACCCGTCCATCCGGCCAGGACAGGGCATTCATTCCGGTGGCGTCCCGGATGGAAAACCGCCAGGCGACCGCCTGGCCCTGGTCATCCACCGGCACCGCGGCGGCGAGGTTTTTGGTGACGCGGTCCCAGCGGGCGGGGTCCGCGGCCCGGACCGCTGGGGGAGGGCCGGGGGAGGCGGGGGGAGGTGTGGCACACTGGCAGAGGAGACTCAAACCGGTGAGGAGGACGGGGACGTGAAGTTGACGGAGCAGTCGGAACACAGAATCGGAATTTAGTCTGGAAGGGAACGCAGGGAAAGCGAAGCCCGCAGGCGGCGCGGGGAGGGTGCTTTTTCCGGGTGAAAGCCGGCCGGGAGGCAGGTATGGGACGGGGCTGATCGTCAGCTGCTTTTTGTTATGTTCAAATCACTGCTTAAATCCGTGCTCTACCGGTCCGGCTACAGTATCTGCAAGGTGCGTCCGGTGGCGGCGGCCGGGGCCGCGGGAGCAGACGCCGGGGGGATCCGGCTGATGCCTTTGATCCATGCCCGGAGTCCCTATCAGGATTTTCCGCTCGCGGAGTATCCGGCGGATCTGCAGGGCTGGGGCAGCCAGTCGGTGGCTTTTGACACCCTGCTGGCGCGGCTGAAGCCCCGGCGGATCATTGAAGTGGGCACTTGGAAGGGCGGGTCGGCGATCCATATGGCCAAGGTAGCCCGGGGGCTGGGACTGGCCCCCGAGATTATTTGTGTGGATACCTGGTTGGGGGCGGTGGAATTCTGGACCGACCAGCAGGACCCGGAGCGGTATCTGTCTCTCAAATGCCGCCACGGCTACCCGACGGTTTATTATCAATTCGTCGCCAACGTGCTGCATGAACAGTGTCAGGATCTGATCACCCCGTTCCCGCAGACTGCGACTATTGCCGCGCTCTGGTTCCGCCGGTATGGGGTGTCCGCCGACTTGATTTACATCGATGGCAGTCACGAGGAGGAGGACGTGTATGCCGACCTCGTGGGATACTGGGATCTGGTGCGGCGGGGCGGCGTCCTGGTCGGGGATGACTGGGGCTGGGACGGGGTGCGGCTGGCGGCGACACGGTTTGCCCGGGAGCAGGGGGTGCGGGTGACGCAGTTGGCGGACAAGTGGTATCTGGAGAAAGCGTGAGAGGCCGCTTGACTGAGGCTTCGGATGGGCCGGAACCGCCGGGCGTTATTGCCCGGCAGGAACGGGCTCCACTGCAGGAGTGGGAGCCGGGGCCGGGACCACGGCAGGGGGCGGCGTGGGAGCCGCGGTTTTGGCGGGGGCGGCGGGCGCTGGCGGCAGGGGCGTGACCGTTTTCATCAGACGGAAGAGATCGCTGCCCGTGGAGAAGACCACGGTAGTGTCTGCGCTGGCGGTTTTGCCGTAGGTTTCCAGGGTTTTCTGGAAAGCGTAGAATTCCGCAGCCTGCGGGCTGGCGTTGAAGGCTTCGGCATAGATGGCGCTGGCTTTGGCTTCGGCGGTGCCGCTGATTTCCTGGATTTTGCGGTAGGCTTCGGAAGTGATTCTATTGAGTTCGAGGCCGCGTGTGCCGCTGATGCGGGCGGCCTCGCCTTCCCCTTCGGAGCGGAAGCGGGCCGCGATCTGTTCGCGCTCGCTGATCATGCGGGCGTGGATTTTTTCGAGCACTCCGCTGCTGTAGTTGAGGCGTTTAAAGCGGACATCGAGGATCTCGATCCCGAACTTTTTTACCACCGGCTGGGTTTGCTTGAGGATAGCGTCTTCAATGGCGACCCGGCCCTCGCGGATGTTGATGAGGGGAGCGGCTTCGGTGCCTGTTGGCAGGGCCGAGGCATTGATTTTACGATCCTTGTCGGTCCGGATCAGTTCGATCAGATCGTGGTTGGCGACGGTGCTGCGGGTGCTGCTGCCGAGATTGTCATCAAGGCGCGACAGGGCGGTGCGCTCATCCCGCATGCTGACGAAAAACTGGAGGGGATCCGTAATGCGCCAACGGGCGAAGGTGCCGATTTCGAGGTATTGTTTATCCCGTGTGGTCATGGAAACCGGGCGGCTGTCCCATTCCAGCACTCTTTTGTCGAAGCGATTTACTTTATCGATAAAGGGTGTCTTCAAGTGGATGCCCGGCTCTGTGATGGTGAGGCCTTTCACCTTTCCGAATTGGGTGATGATCACCTGTTCGGTCATGGAGATGGTGTAAAAACTGTTCCATAACAGAAGCGCGCCAATGAGCACGATGGGAACGAGAGAGGATTTGAAAAGGGTATTCATGGGTAAGGCGGCTGGGAATTAGCGGCGGATGGCGGCGGCAGGGGTGGCGGGCCGTGGCGGCGGGGTGGTGCCGGGGGTGAGGGGAAGAAAGGGAAGGACGTTGGAAGCAGCTTCGTCGAGGATGACTTTGTTGCCGAGCCGTGGCAGGATTTCGGACATGGTTTCGAAGTAAAGACGCTGGCGGGTGACATCCGGGGCATTGGCGTAGGCGGCGTAGATGGATTTGAAACGGGCGGCGTCGCCGATGGATTCGTTGATGCGCTTCAGCGCGTCGCCTTCCGCTTCGCTGAGTTTCTGGTCGGCCTCGCCTTTGGCGCGGGGAACCGCTTTGTTATATTCCCCGCGGGCGACGTTGATCGAGGTTTCCCGTTCCTGCTGGGCGTTGTTCACTTCTTCAAAGGAAGCGCGGACGGCTGGCGGGGGATTCACCCCTTTGAGCTGCACCTGATCGATGGTCAGGCCGAGGTCGTAGAGTTTGGCGATTTGGTTGATTTTGCCGAGGGCTTCGTTTTCGATTTCCAGGCGGCCGACGGTGAGGACTTCATCCACGGTGCGGTCGCCCACGATTTCGCGCATCACGGATTCGCTGACATCGCGCAGGGTCTCGGCGGCTTCGCGGACTTTGAAAAGGTAATCGGCGAGGTTGGTGATGCGGTATTGGACGACCCATTCGACATGGGCCGAATTGAGATCCCCGGTGACCATGCTTTTCACGTTTTCCTCTTCTCCGCGGGCGCCATACTGAAAATCATTGGTGGCCCCGGCGGTGCTGAAGCCGAATTCCATCTTCAGTTGCCGCTGCACCGGCTGGATGTCGACGGTCTCGATGCCAAGGGGGAGTTTGTAATGAAGGCCAGGCTTGATTCCTTCTTCCACCAGACGGCCAAAGCGCAGTTTTACCGCTTCCGACTCCGCCGGCACCTGATACCAAAGGCCATTCAGGATGAGGAAAACGAGCAGGGCGAGAATGCCCAAACCAATCGCCTTGGGCGAGATTTTGGGGAGATTCGGGACATCAATGACGGGTCGGGACATAAAAGGGAAGCGGGTGAAATCGGCGGACCATTAGCACAGCTTGCCGGGCAGGGCACAATAATTACGCCCCGGTTTTGTAAGAGGAATCACGCATTGCGCGCCCGCCCGCTTTTGAGTAGCCTCCGCCCCTTCCAGATTGCCTGCGATTTATGCTGCCGCCCACCGACGACTACCTCCGCTCCGAATCCTGCCGATACGTGTCCGGGTGGGAGGAGGCGCTGGTGCGGCTGGATCTGATCGTAAAGGGCGGATCGGACCGGTATTATTACCGGGCCACGGCCCACGGGGGCGCGGGACCGGAGTCGGCGATCATCATGGTGTATACCGACAAGCGGGCGGACAATCCGGCCTTTTTTTCCGCGACGGAAGTGTTGCGCTGCTGCGGCGCGCGCACCATGGAAATATATCACCACGATGCTGGCCAGCGCATTGCCTGGATGGAGGACCTGGGGCGCGAGGATTTGTGGGAGCGCCGCCAGATCGATCCGGTGCTGGCCTATTACCGTGATACCCTGAAGCAGGGCGCTTTCCTGCACCGGCGCACTGCGGCGGGTCTGCCGGTGGAGCTGCAGGAGAGCCTGCAGCCGGCCTTCGATGCCCGGCTTTACCAATGGGAGCAGGGGTATTTTTTTGACCAGTTCGCCAGCCGCTTCTCCACCTTTTTCCCGGAGCAATTGGATGCTTTGCGCCATTCCGCCCCCTTTGTGGAGCTGGCGGAATCCCTCGCGGCTCTCCCCCGGTCGCTGGTGCACCGGGATTTCCAATCGCAGAACATCATCGTCAGGGATGGCCGGGCCTGGATGATCGATTACCAGGGAGTGAGGGAAGGACGGCCGGAGTATGACGTGGCCTCCCTGCTCTATGATCCCTATGTCACCCTGAGCACGGGGGAGCGGGCGGAGCTTTTTGCCTACTATCAGAATTTGCGGCGCGAGACCGATGGGGCGGAAGTGACCGCAGAAGTGCTGGCCATGGCGGCGTGCCAGCGGCTGATGCAGGCGCTGGGGGCGTATGGAAAACTGGGGGTGGGCGATGGCAAAACGGCGTTTCTGCGCCATATTCCAGCCGCAGTGGCCAATCTTCAGGAGGTGCTGGCGGCTTCCGGCCTGTTGCCGGGATTGGCAGAGGCTCTGGTCATGCGTGACAAGGTGCAAGATCTTTCCCCGACATGAGCCCGCGCTTTTCCCTGCTCCTGTTGCTCGCGGCGGCCGCCTTTGGCGTGCTGCTGCACCGTGAGCAGCAGCGCGGGTCGTTCGAAACCTTTGACCGCCGGCACCGGGAGTTCCTGCGCGCCAATCCCGGCAGCGCGGAGTGGACCACCATGGCGGACGAGCCCCAGGTGATTCTGGCCCGGCTCGATGATCCTGACCTTCCTCCGGCGCAGCGGGCCTTCGAAGCCTGGCCCCCCCGCGTGGATGAATGGCAGGTGGTCCTGCAGAACCTGACCGAATGGAGACCGCAGGCCGTCTCCTTCGGACTGCCGCTGGTGGTGGACGCACCGTCGGCCGGATTGCTCAAAACCATCGCCGCAGTCCCCGGTTTCACCATGGCGGTGGATGCCGGAGCAGCGTTCCGGAGCGGATTCATGCCACCGGAGTTGCCGGCCGGCTTGCCGGTGCTGCGCGTGCAGGGGGAATTGGCGGCCATCCCGGAATTTGAAACCATGCGGCCGGTCGCACTCCCTGTCAGGGTGGGCATCGGGCAGGTGGATCTGGGGCAGAAAATCACCGTGGAGGGTGAATGGTGCCGGGTGCCCCTGTTGGCGCGCACCGGGACCCAAGTGGTGCCCACGCTCGTGCTCCAGTCCCTCCTCACTTGGAGCGCCATCCCGCCGGACCGGCTGTTGGTACAACCCGGGACCGCCATCGTGGGGCCCAAGGGCATGGCCATTCCGATTGATGAAACGGGCTGTTTCCGGTTTTACGTTCCGTTGTCGGCCCGGGCGGGATCGGTTCAGGCCGACGAGTTTCTTTTCGGCAAAACCCAGGCGGAAACCGCCTATCCCCCGGGCACCAAGGAACGGGCTTCGCTGGAGGCCGTAGCTGGCAGTCTGGTCTGGCTGGGAACGGACGACCAGGCCTCCCGGCTCCTGAAGCTGCCGGACGGCAACACGGCCTCGGTGGCCGATCTCACCACCCGGGCGCTCGCCGCCATCCAGACCGGCCGTTTTATCCGCCCGCTCCATCCATGGTGGCAGCCGGTGCCCCAAGCTGTCGCCGTGCTCTTTGGGCTTTGGATGGTCCGGTGGAAGCGACGCAACCTTTGGAAGGGGCTGGCCCTGGGAGCCCTGACCCTGCTGACGGTCAGTTTGCTGGCCTTCCAGACC
>JAYUWQ010000890.1:0-7507 GCA_043753485.1 bacterium | reverse complement strand
CCTCCGGATCCTCTCCCCGTCTACACACCGGGTTTAATGCTTGCTCTGCCATGCCAATGGCTCAAGAACGGCAGAGGCGACATTTCGTCGCCAGCGTCGGGAAGGGGACTTTACGATACGGAGGATTGATGCGTAGATCTACCACAGGCAGGTGTTCCGTAAGCCTCCCCCAATAGACTTCGAGTCCCGCCCCTGCTTTCTCATGCTGGTTCCAGTCCAAGGCTCTGGAGCGGCGTCCGGGCTCCCGCTTCCTCAATGACTCCACTTGACTTTAACCCTGAGAATGTGCCACCTGCCCAGCTTAACCGGGGGGTTGCCAGTGCATGAGGCGTCACATTTCATCAGCGCCGCAGCCGATTCCGATGGAATACTCCTTATGACTCCCGATCCCTCGCCAGAACAACAAATTGTTTGCTGTAGCCTGTCCAACTATCTGGCGGACCGTCGTGAACAAATTGTTTCCGAATGGATGGCCGCCGTCCTCTCCAACCCGGCCGTGCCTGCTGCGGACAATTTGACGCTGGCCCAGCTTAAGGACCACATCCCCCAACTACTCGATGATCTAAGCTGGACCCTGGAGGATGCTTTCAACCACGACGTCAAGAAGAGAGCCAAATGGCGTGCCGCCACCCATGGACATATTCGCTGGGAGGCGAGCTACGACATCTCTCAACTCATTCTGGAAATCTCGGATCTTCGCACCGTCCTGATCCACCACCTTGCGGAGTTCCAGGACGCCCGCATCCCCAACTTGAACGGAAGGCTGGCACAATTTGCCGTGGTTGTGCTTCATTCCTTCTGCGATCTACTCATACGGATTTCGGTCGAACAGTTCATCGCAACCAGCAACACGACTCAACGGCCCGGGTAGAACTTCACCGATTGGGTCGAAGTGGAAATCAGCCAAAGAGCATATGAACCCATTAATTTCCATAGACCTGAGGCTATTAACTTGGGCCTTCCTTGGGAACGATAAATATCTGTAGTCAAATACCTTGCGTGAGTCCCGCCTCCATAGGCTCAGAAGAGCTTTAAGGTTGGTTTGACCTTGTAGGCAAATCTTCATCGCGGAGTGCTTCTCCTATGTTGGACTGGTTCACTTCCCAAATCATTGCCTTGAACGCGCGTTGCTGTAGAAGGCCGGGGAGGCCTGTGATGGTGTTGGCCATTCTGACCAGTCTGGGTGTTTTCGGGGAAATCTCCGAGGATGTCAGCGAACGGGAGGACAAGGGATTTGACCGCACTATTTTGCTAGCCATGCGGAATGTCCATGACATTTCAAAACCGTGGGGCTCAGAAGCGACCCTGGAAGTGGGGAGAGACCTCTCTGCCCTCGGAGGCATCACCGTTCTGACTGGATTGACTTTGGCATCCATCGGCGCCGCGTTGTTCCTCAGGAAGCCGCGCCTGGCCGCCCTGATTGGCATTTCGATCAGCGGAGGAATGATGTTGACTGTCATGATGAAGCGGGGTTTCGACAGGCCGCGTCCGGATCTTGTTCCCCACAGCGTATTTGTGACGAGTGCGGGTTTTCCCAGTGGTCACGCGATGATGTCTGCCATCGTTTACCTTACCCTCGGCGTCCTTCTCGCCCGAACGCAGCCCCAGAGGGCTTTTCGATTTTACCTGATCTTTTTGTCGTTCTGTCTCACCTTTCTGATTGGGCTCAGCCGTATTTATCTCGGAGTTCACTGGCCTACGGATGTGTTCGCAGGCTGGGCTTTCGGAGTGGCTTGGGCTTTGATTTTTGGGCTGATCGCGGTAAAAATCGATCCCCCGCACGGATCTTTCCCCGATCCCTGCTAATCTGCGGGACGGTCTGCCCCGGTCCATCAAGTAGGAAGAAGCCAGCCAGTCTCTGCCAGAGGCAAAACGCCCTGCAACGATCAGGCAATATGCAGTTTGAAATGAAGACTGGGAGCGCTTCGCCCCGAGGGGATGGCGTGGAACGTGTCCTGCAGAGCATGCGCGGCTATGTCTCCTCCAGACCAAATCACCGCTGCTTCAGCGCAACCGTCACGCGAAAAGCGCACCCGGAAAAAACGAAGTTCTTTCCTGGTGGAGGAACACTTCCTCTGTGAAGCGGTAGCGCTTTGGGGCGTCTGCCTGATCGTTTTCGGGCTCGTTCTTTTCGGTTTCGCCTTCTTCCTCCAAAAAAGCCTCATGCTGAAGGGTCTTGCTGGACTGGCCGCCGGGACATTGCTCCTCATAGGCCGCCAGGCTTGTCATGGTGGACCGCGCACTCCCTCCTGATCATCCCTTGAATCACATGGAGGCAGGACGTGTCCGGTCCTGCCGCTTCTCATTTTCACCCCTGTCTTCGACGCGGGGGAGGGATGACCAAGTTCCATACTGAGGGGGGAAGCGGGGGAGGCCGGTTGACACGGATGGCGGCATAGCGCACAGGTGTTCTATACCGAACATCCGTGCCATGAACCCTCCCACTTCCCGACAACAGCAGGTCCTCGACTTCATCCGGCAGCATCTTGATGAGGGGAGGCCGGTGCCCACGGTGCGGGAGATTTCCCGGCATCTGGGGCTGAAGAGCACCAGCCCGGCCCAGCTGCACTTGAATGCCCTGCGGCGCAAAGGCTACCTCGAAGACTCGGATGGCACCGCGCGCTCCCTCCGGCTGACCGGGGACAGCGGAAAGCGGGTTCAGGGAGTTCCGCTGCTGGGAGCCATCCCCGCCGGGCATGGCGACCTGCGGACCCAGGAGCCGGAAGGCATGATCCATGTGGATTTGGAAGGTCTGAAAATCCCCCGGTCCAGCCGCACTTTTGCCCTGCGCGTCACCGGGGATTCCATGATCGGCAAACACATCTCGGATGGGGATATCGTGATCCTGGAGCAGAACGCCGAGCCCCGGCCCGGCGATGTGGTGGCCGCGCTGATTGATGGGCAGAGCACCCTCAAAACCTTTGTCAGGGAAAAGGGCCGCACCTTCCTGCGGGCGGAAAATCCCCGTTATCCCAATCTCATCCCCAGCGGGGAACTCATGATTCAGGGTGTGGTGAGGATGCTGATCCGCGCTTCTCAACCCAAGGCGAAATGACCCCCCGTGCCCCGCTCCATCGTCCATCTGGATGCCGATGCGTTCTTCGCTTCGGTGGAACAGGCCGCTGATGCCCGCCTGCGCGGGAAGCCGGTGGCCGTGGGCGGGGAAAAACGCGGCATCATTGCCTCCGCGTCCTACGAGGCCCGGAAAATGGGGGTCTACACACCCATGCCCACGGTGCGGGCCCGGCAGCTCTGTCCCAAATTGGTCGTCCTGCCCGGTGACTACGAACGCTATGAGCAGTTTTCCCGCTGGATGTTTGCCTATGCCCACGACTTCACCCCGGACGTGGAGGTCACCGGCATCGATGAAGGGTATTTTGACCTGACCGGAGCCCGCCGTGATCCCCGCGAAATCGCGGAAATCATCCGGCGCGCCATCGGACAGACCCTGAAAATATCCGTCAGTGAAGGCATCGCCAGCAATAAACTGATCAGCCAGATCGCGTCCAAGCTCAAAAAACCCTCCGCCTTCGTGGAGGTACCCGCAGGACAGGAAACCGCCTTCCTGAACCCGCTGCCCAACCACTGGCTGCCCGGCATCGGCCCCAAAACCTCGGCCCGCCTGAATGCCGCCGGCCTGGTGCAGATCCATCAGGTGGCCGGCACCCCGCCGGAAATGCTGGAACTGCTGCTGGGCAGCCAGGCGGCCAGCGTGCGGGATTTTGCCCATGGCTTGGATGACCGGCCCCTCATCATCACCCGCGGAGCCCCGCAGTCGTTCGGCGAACAGGAAACCTTTGCTGCCGATGTGACCGATGAGGATTTCCTCGAAGCGGTGCTGCGCCGCATGGCGGACCGCCTCATGGCCAAAGTCCGGGCCGAGGGCAAAAGCATCCGCACCCTGACGGTCAAGGTGCGTTACAACGACATGGCGGAGGACCAGCGCAGCGAAAGCCTGCTGGAGCCCACCGACCTCGAAACCGATCTCTACAGCCGGTTGCGCCCGATGCTGCGGCAGGCCTGGAAACGCCGGGTCAGCCTGCGGCTGGTTTCGCTCAAACTAGCCAATCTCTACACCGGATACCGTCAGGCGGAACTGGCCCTCGATGACCGGCCCGATCTCAGCCAACCGCGCCGCACCCTCGCCCGCGTGGTGGATGCCCTGCGGCAGGAGCACGGTGAAGACGTCATCCTGCGCAGCCATAACCTGCGCTTGAGGGAAGGCCCGCACGAAGCCGCCGCCCCGGCCGGACCGCGCCGCCTCATTCCGTCCTATCTGACCCTGACGAAATCCACCGGCGCCCGCCCGGTCGCTGCGGTGCCCCTGAATGTGCGGAGTTACTATACCTTTCTGGATTCCACCCTGTCGCCGGAATCCATCGTAGCCCTCGCGGTGAAACACGGCCTGCCCGCCGTCTCCCTGACTGATAGCGGCAGCCTGCATGGAGCACCCGAATTTGCCCGGCTGGCCCGGGAAGCCGGGATTAAAGCCCTGATCGGCGCGGAACTCCGGCCCGGCGGGCATGGCCTGCTGTGTTATGTGCAGAATACCACCGGCTATCACAATCTCTGCCGTCTCCTCAGCCGGCAGACCGGTCCCGGACCGCCGGAAGCCGAAACCTCCATCGCCGCGCTGCACCGCCAGCCCATCGACCGCGACCGCCTGACCGGCGCGACCGAAGGCCTCCTCGCCGTTTCCGATGACCCTTCCCTCGCGCGGTTTTTCCCCGGCCGGTTTTACTTCGCCGCCGCTTCCGCCCGGGCGGAAATTCCGGACGGATTGCCCGCCGTGATGTGCCCCCGCATCCACTACGCCACGCCCGCCGACCGGCAGAAGTGGCACATCCTGCAAAGCATCCGCACCAGCACCCTGCTGAAGCAGATTCATCCGGACAAACGGCTGGCCGGAGCCTATCACTTCCGCACCCCGGCAGAACTGGCGCGCCTCACCGCCGGCGCGCCCCGGCTGCTGGATCACACCCAGGAGCTGGCGGACCGCTGTGATTTCACCTTCCCTTCCGGCCCGCCTCAATTCCCCGCGTGGTTGTCCCCGGATGGCAGCGCCTCCCACGACGCCCTCTCCCGGCTGGTGATGGAAGGCCTGCACCGCCGTTATGGCGACCGCGCGGCCCGCTACGAAGCCCAAGCCAGGGAGGAACTGGCCATCATCGCGGAGGTCGGTTATGAGGACTATTTTCTGATCACCTGGGACTTGCTCCAGGAATGCCGGCGGCAGGGGATTGATTGGATCACCCGGGGCAGCGCGGCGGATTCGTTGGTTTGTTATTGCCTTGGCATCAGCGGGGTCTGCCCCATCCGGTTTGAACTCTACTTCCGCCGGTTTCTGAACAAGGACCGGATGGCCCTGCACAAGCTCCCGGACATTGACGTGGATTTCCCCCACGACCGGAAGGACGATGTGATCGACCTGCTCTTCCGCAAGTATGGCCCGGAGCACTGCGCTGCGGTGGGAGGGTTTTCCACCTATCAGGTCCGGGGAGCGGTGGGCGATGTGGCCAAGGTGCTGGGCCTGTCGGAATACCAGACCCGCCGCTTCACCGAACGCCTGCCCGGCGGGTATGGCGGCGGCTGGAAACCCGCAGCCATGGAGGCGGAAACCTGCTCCAGCCTGCTGGAGCGCTTGAAGGGCCGCCCGGAGTCTGTGGACCTGCCCCTGACCGAGGAACCCTACCGCACCGCCATGGAGATGGCCTCCTTCCTCGCCGGGTTCCCCCGCTATCCGAAAATGCACCCCTGCGGCATCGTGCTCTCCCGCCAGCCCATGCACGAACTGACGCCCTGCTTCACCAGCCGGAAAAGTTATCCCACTACCCATTTCGACATGGATGCCGTGGAATCCATCGGCCTCGTGAAAATGGATATCCTCGCCCAGGGCGGTCTGGCGGTGATGCGCGATGCCTGCGCTTCCCTCACCGCCCGCGGCATCCCGACCGGTTCCAGAACCCTCGAAGCTCTCGCTCCCTGGAAAGACCCCGGCGTCTGGGCCATGATCTCCGGAGGCTACGCCCGCGCCGTCCATCACATTGAATCTCCGGCCATGACCAATCTGTGCGGCATGTGCGGGGTGAACGAAATCGATGGGTTGATTGCGATTGTCAGTGTGATCCGTCCCGGGGCGGCCAATGAATCCAAAAAGCTCAAGTTCACCAAGCGCTATCAGGGGTTGGAAAAGCCGGAATATCCGCATCCCTCCCTCGAATCCTGCCTGCGTTCCACGTATGGCCTGATCGTCTATGAAGAGCACATTCTGCAAATCTGCGTCGAATTCGCCGGCATGGCTCCGGGACGCGCCGACCTGCTGCGGAGGGCCCTCGTGAAGCAGAAGTTCCAGGAAACCGCCCGCCTGGGAAAGGAATTCATCGAATCCGCCCGCACCCGGGGCCGTGACGATCCCTCGATTGAACGCGTCTGGGAACTTCTCACCGGCTTCAATGGGTACGCCTTCAACAAGGCCCACAGTACCGCCTACGGGGTCGAAGCCTACCAGGCCGCGTGGTTGAAGCACCATTACCCCGCCGATTTCATGGCCGCCGTCCTGACACATGGCAAGGGATTCTATACGGCCCTCGTTTATATCCTGGAATGCCACCGGCTCGGCCTGCGCCTGCTGCCTCCTGACATCAATGATCCCGGCCCCGGCTTCATGGTCAGGGAGGGAGCCATCCGCGTCCCGGTTTCCGCCGTGAAAGGAATGTCCGACCGCACCCTCGCTGCGCTCCTTGCCGCGCGCGCCGGTCCGCCTTTTGCCAGCTTGGGCGATTTCTGTGAACGCATCGCCCCCACAGCCGATGAACTGGAATCCCTGATCCGCGCGGGAGCCTGCGATTCCCTCGGCCTGCCCCGTACCCGGCTGTTTTGGGAAGCCCAGGTCTGCCGGCGTCGCCAGCACCAGGCGACCGGCCCCCAGGCTTGGCTGCTGGCCCCCCCTGCCCTCGGGCCTCTTTCTGCGGCTCCGCTTCAGGAACCTTCCCCTCTGGAACGCCTCCAGGCCGAGCAGGAACTTTTCGGTTATACCGTCAGCGGTCATCCTCTTGAATTGTATCCTGACATCGCCTGGGACACCTATTGCCCGGTCTCCCGCCTCGGGGAGTTTATCGGTCAGGAAGTCGTGCTGTGCGGTCTCATCGTCGTGACCCGCGTCCATCAGCAGGTGGGTGGCGGGCCCATGAAATTCCTCACCCTCGCCGACCGCACCGGCATGGTGGAAACCGAACTCTTTGCTAGTACCTACCGCACCTACGGCCTCGCCACGGTCCGTTATCCGGTCCTTGAAGTCACCGCCACCGTGGAGCCCTTCGAAAATAAGCGCGGCTTCAGCCTCCGGGTCCACCGGGCGGGAAAACCCCGCCTTGCCACCACCCTTATCAGTCGTTAGGGAACACCTTCATTCCGGTCACGCGGGATCTGCCGCCGGGCTGCCGGCCAACCATGCCGTGAGGAGGCTCCGCCGCGCCGCGTGGGTGGCGTCGTCGAGGACCGGAGTCAG
>JAYUWQ010000889.1:0-2951 GCA_043753485.1 bacterium | reverse complement strand
CCAGTCCGATCCGGCGCCAGTGCCACAGACCCCGGCCACTCCCCCGCTGGAATGGGAGGCCGATACCGGGCCCGAAGCCCCGGCCGAACCTTGGGATCAGCAGGATTCAGGGAGGGCTGCGGACCAGTTTCCCGGGGAGAAAATTACCGGGGAGGAGCTTCCTGAGGCCGGTCCTTCCCGACCCGTTCCCCGGGCCTCCCGGGCGGACAGCTTCGAACAGAATCCGCTCTCCAACCTCCGTGCGGCCTCCATGGAAGGAGTGGACCGGGCGGACCTGGATGATAGCACCCGGGTCCGGGAGGCGCTGCGCAGCGTGATTGAACAAGGAGACAGCGTCAAGGATGCGGCCCGGGACTGGTACGTGGCCCCGAGTTCCGTCGCGGAGTGGCGCAACCGCTACCAGGATCTCCTCAAGGAAGATTCGCCGGTTGAATTGTTGGAGGCCGACAGCGCCGCGAAGGATGCGGATCTGACCTACATCCCGGATGCGGCCCGCGAGATTTTCACAGAGAACTGGGATCGGTTGGTCACGGAAACCGCCGCCACCCCTTCTGATTTCCGCCAGAGCCCCCGTCAGATTTTCCTCCAGACCTCGCGGCTCACCTCATGGCTTTTTCAGGACGGACAACTGGACCGCGGGATCCTGACCGGTGCTCTCAGCGGGCTGGTGGGATTGGCTATCCTGACTTCTTTTTTGATGGCGGATTACAATGCCCCCCCCGTGGTGACGGTGCCTGAACCTCCGCCCCGGGAGGATATCATGATCGACGACGCCGCGGCTGTCGCCCAGTCCTTCTTCAAAGCACCTAATTGGCAGGAGCGCCTGAAATTTGTCCGCCAGCCGGAGGCGGTGGGCGAGATGATGGAGAACTACTACCGTGATCATCCTGACGTTCCGATCAACGACGCTGCGCTTTCCCTGGCGATGCCCGTCCGGCATCTGGTGAATCTCAGTTTCGACGTCCCGTCGCTCAACCGCTCCCACTTTCTTTGTGTGGTGATCTCCAAAGGGCGGCATCTGGTGGACTGGGAAAGCTCCTCGCTCTACCAGGAAGCCCATCTTGCCAAACTCCGTGCGGCACGGTCGACCGAACCGGTCCGCATCGCCGTGACCGTCACCAAAAGCGAGGCCGCCAACTACTACAATTACGCCTTCCGCGATGCCACCCGCTGGGAATGTTATCAACTGGGATATCCCGGGCTGAATCTGAGCCTGTTCGGATATGCGGCCAAGGATTCCAGCGACGCCATCACCCTGGATGCCATGTTGGGCATTGTGGACAAACAGGCGGTGGTGATGGAGGTGCGCTTCCCGCCGGATTCCGCCACGGACAACCAAGTCGAAATCATCAGCGTGCTGCGGAGCGAATGGGTGCCGGACGAACCGTGAAGTTCAAAGACGCCGCACCAGCACCCAGGTGCTCATTTCACGGCCCGTCGCCGGATCGCGTGCCGTGAGGGTATGGCGCCCCGCGATCAACGAAGCGGTGTGGTGATCGATTTTCAAGCTGGGCGAAGTCCAGACCACGGCATCCGTGGGAGGATTCACCCGCAGGGGCAGCGCGGTTCCGCCCTGCGGCAAATCGGGATCCAGCAGCACCGTGGTGCCGGGCAGGGGACTGCTGATCTGCCAGGCAACGCCTGAGGCGGAAGGGGCTGCGGCAATGGCGGCGGCCCCCAACCAGTTCTCCGGGCCAGCCAGCCAGGCGGCATACTCCGGAGCCAGCCGCACCCGTCCGGTGTGGTCATAACGGTCAGGGTCAGGAGCCCCGGGAGCCAGGTCGCGGCGGAATTTTTCCACGACCACCGGACGCCGGGAGGCCCATTCTGCCGGGCGGGGCAGGCCAGTCAGGGGGTCCACCTCCCGTTCCACAATGGAGGGTGGACGCGGATACCAGGCGGAGGGATACCGGGCGTCCAGCCAAGTGAAAATATCGCGGAAAACCGGAGCCGCTCCCGTGACCCCGCTGACTCCGCGCATCGGCGAGTTGTCGAAGTTTCCCACCCAGACTCCCACGGTAAAGGCCGCGTTGTAGCCGATCGCCCAGTTGTCCCGGTAATCCGTGCTGGTGCCCGTTTTTACGGCACACGGAAAGGGTAGGCGCAGGGCGGAATCGGTGCCGAAGGTCCGGGCTCTGGCGCTGTTGTCCGAGAGGATATCCGCCAGCAGCCAGCAGGCATCCGGATCATACAATTGCTGGCCGCTGGACCCGGCCTGAACGGGCGTGAACTGCAGCGGAATCAACCGTCCAAGGCGGGCGAGGGTACTGTAGGCGGCGGTGAGTTCGAGCAGGGTCACTTCGCCGCCGCCGATCGTCAGGCCCAGTCCGTAGTCAGTGGCTGGTTTGGTCAGGGTGGTCAGGCCGGCGGTCTGCAGGCTGGTCACGAGGGCCTCCGGTCCACCATGGGATTCCAGAATCCTGACAGCACTCAGATTCAGACTGTTGGCGAGGGCGGTGCGCAGGGAAACGGGGCCCGCGGCCCGGTGATGATAGTTCTGCGGCCGGTAGAGCCCGGTGGCGGTCATATACTCTACCGGCAGATCGGGAATGATAGTGGCCGGACTCAGGTCCTGCTGCAGCGCCAGCAGATAGGTGAAGGGCTTCAGCGCCGAGCCGGGCGACCGCCGGGAGGTGGCTCCATTCACCTGGCCGGTCCCGGCCGCTTCGTAGTCCCGGCTGCCGGCCAACGCCCGGATTTCGCCCGTGGCGTTGTCGAGCACCACCACAGCGGCCTGACTGACATTCCGGCCGTTGAGCCGGTTCAAGCGGTCGGCGATACTGCGCTCACAGACCTGCTGGATATTCAAATCAAGGGAGGTCCGCCAATCGCCTTCCGCCGGCGGGGCGGCTTCCGGCCCGGCAGCACGTTGCAGCATCAGGTTGGCAAAGTGAGGCGCGGCAAAACTGCCGTAATGCCGCCGCAGCCGCAGCGGTTCGGCGAGCGCCCGG
>JAYUWQ010000888.1:0-2952 GCA_043753485.1 bacterium | reverse complement strand
AGCAGCCGGTTTTCGTCCGGTTCGAGCAGGACGTCGTTGGGGACGAATTTTTCCTCGGTCAGGTTCTGGTCCAGCACCGGGTGCCGGCCGTCCTTGATGTAGAGGGTGCGGGACTCGTTGAGCAGGGGCCGGCAGTAATGATAGAGCCGGGCGGTCTCGGCCATGCTGGCGATGACATCCAGCACCGCGAGGGCGTCGGCGGTGTCCTGGATGGCGTCCATTTCCGTCAGGGCCTGGGTGCGGAGGGTGAGGAATTCCTCATACTCCAGCCGCTTGGCGCGCTCATCGGCTCCGAGGATCTTGTCCTCCACTTCCTTGAGCCCCGGGGTGATGAATCGCTCGGCGTTCACGGTGGTTTGTTTCCTGACGTAATCGTCCGGCACATTGTCGAGATTCGAGCGGGTGATCTCGATGAAATAACCAAACACCGCGTTGAACTTCACCTTGAGCGACTTGATGCCGGTGCGGGTGATTTCGGAGGTCTGCAGGTCGGCGATCCATTGCTTGCCGCTGGTGGAGGCGGCGCGGAGTTCGTCCAGCGCGGGGTGATAACCTTCGCGGAAAATGCCGCCGTCCTTCAAAGCACCGGGAGGCTCGTCCACAATGGCCTCGCGCACCATGGCGGTGAGGGCCGGGAAGGCGCGGAGGCGGGGATGAAGCGCGGCGGCGAGGGGCGGGCTGGGGTCGAGGGCTTCGAGGTGATCGCGCAGGGCAGGCACTTCCTCCAAGGAAGAGGCGAGAGTTTGCAGGTCGCGGGCATTGCCGCCAGCCTGCCCTAGGCGGGCGAGGGTGCGCTCGATATCGCGGATGGTTTTCAGGCCTTCGCGTAGTTTGGCGAGGACAAACGGCGCGGCGATGAGGGCCTCGATCAGATCCTGGCGTTCCTGCAGCGGCTTCAGTCCGCGCAGGGGTTCGAGGATCCACTCGCGCAGGCGGCGGGCCCCCATGGGGGTGGCGGTGCGGTCCATCGCGCCCAGCAGGGTGTGCTCGGGGCCGCCCCGGGATTGGACGAGGTCGAGATTCGAGCGGCTGGCGGCATCGATCAGGACGGTGGTGTCGTCGGTGGCGGTGCGCAGGCGGCGGAGATGATCCACTTTCCGGCGCAGCACTTCCTTCACATAGTGGAGCACGCCACCGGCGGCACAAAGGCCCGCGCGCATGCCGGCGCAGCCATAACCATCGAGGGACTGCACCTTGAAATGCGTCAGGAGGCTGTGTTTCGCCTGATCGTGGAGGAAGGGCCAGGCTTCGAGGGGCACGGCGCCCTTGATGCCGCCGAAGGTGGCCAGCTGGTCTTCCGCCACGAGGGTTTCGGCCGGGGCGACGCGGCCAAGGGCTTCCATCAGGGCGGTGTGGTCAGGATATTCCGCGACCCGGAATTCGCCGGTGGTGTGGTCCAGCCAGGCGAGGCCCCAGCGGTGTTTCTCCTGCCAGACGGCGGCGAGGAAATTGTTGCGGCGGCTTTCCAGCAGGTTCAGATCCATCACGGTGCCGGGCGTGATGATCTGGGCGATCTCGCGCTCCACCAGCTTGCCGGGGATGGGTTCGCTGGTCTGTTCGGCGATGGCGACGCGTTTTCCTTCCCGGATCAGGCGCTGGATATAGCCTTCCGCGGAATGATAGGGCACCCCGCACATGGGGATGGCGTTCCGTTTGGTCAGCGTCAGATTGAGGATGGCAGAGGCGGTGATGGCGTCCTCGAAGAACATCTCGTAGAAGTCGCCGAGCCGGTAGAACAGGAGCACGTCGTCAGGCAGCGAGCGTCGCATCGCCTGGTATTGCCGCATCATCGGCGTGAGCCCGTCATCTGCCATAAGGGTGCGAGCATAGCGGTGTGCCCTTCTTGCGCAAGGCGATGCGTCCACTGGAGGGCCGGGCGGGCGGCTGGACTTTTCCGAATACCCCCGCCGCCGGGATCAACTCATTCCGTCGGCACGGGCGGCAGCAGGCGCGCGAGGCGTTTTTGGAGTTTGCCGGGGGTTTTGGTTTCGCATTCCCAGATGGTGAGGACGCGCCAGCCGAGGCGTTGGAGAGCGAGTTTGGTGGCGGCGTCGCGCTGGGTGTTGCGGGCCAGCTTGGTTTCCCAGAACGGGCGGTTGCCGGTGGGGATGCGGCCGGCGGAGCAATGGGCGTGCTGATGCCAGAAGCAGCCATGGACCAAGATCACGGTGCGGCGGGGGCCGAAAACGAGATCGGGTTTGCCGGGCAGGTCGCGGCGCTGGAGCCGGTAGCGGATGCCCAATGCGGTGACGAGCTGGCGGACGATTTTTTCGGGTTTGGTGTTATGGCTGCGGATGCGGGCCATGTTGCGCGACCGTTCCTCCGGGGTGAGCCGGTCGAGGCGTTCGGCAGGGGACGGGTTGGCAGGTGGAGCGGGCATGGGGGAGGGGCCACGGAGGATACCGGTTTTACGGATGGAGTGGATGACTTTTTGGGGAGGATTAGCGGTTTTCCACGGAGGAGAAAGGGAGAGGATGGAGGATGACGACAGAACACGACTACGACTTTGCGGTGATCGGAGGAGGCAGTGCCGGGTATGCGGCGGCGCGCACGGCGGTGGGGCTCGGAATGAAAACTGTGGTGATTGATGGGTCCGAGGAATTGGGCGGACTTTGTATATTACGCGGGTGCATGCCGAGCAAGACCCTGATCGAAACGGCCAATGCGGCACTGAAGGTGCGCCATGCGGCGGAGTTTGGGGTGGAGGCGGAATTCAAGGCGGTGGACACGGAAGCGGTGCGGCGGCGGAAGCGGGCCTTGATCGCGGACTTTGCGGGCTACCGGCAGGGGCAATTGGCGGATGGGCGGTTTGCCCTGCTGCGCGGAAAGGCGGTATTTGCCGGGCCTCATGAATTGGCGGTGACGCTGCGGGAGGGTGGAGAAAACCTGACGGTGCGGGCAAAAAGCGTGTTGTTGGCCACCGGATCGGTAATTGCCTGGCCGGAGGTGCCG
>JAYUWQ010000887.1:0-2952 GCA_043753485.1 bacterium | reverse complement strand
CAGAATTGCCCGTCCTTCCCGTCCCCGCGGTAGGCGCCGTGGCGGCAGCGCCAGAATTGGAAACCATAACCCTGCGCCCAGTCGGATTCGTCAGGATTCTTCCGGCCCGCCGCATTGGGCACCTGCCGGGCCGAGGCCTGTTGCACCCACGGGACCGGGATCAGGGACTTGCCCTGCCATTGCCCCTTTTGCAGATAGAGCTGGCCAAATTTCGCGATGTCTTCGGTCCGCACCTTCAGACCCCAGCCTCCAATGGTGTTCCCCTGAGGACTGGCCGGCCATTCCGGATGATCGATCCCCAGCGGGGCGAACAGACGGGGCTGCAGATAATCCAGCACGGTCTCCCCGGTCACCTTCCTGACAATCGCTGACAGCAGGTGCGTGCCCGGGGTATTGTATTGGAAATGGGTGCCCGGCGCATGAGGCACCGGATGGGCGAGGAAGGCCCGCACCCACGGCACCGTGTCCGTCATGGAGAGCTTCACTTCGGTTTCGTGCCCGCAGGTCATGGTCAGCAAATCCTTCACTGTCATCGCCCGCAGATGGTCGGAGACCTCCGGCGGGGCCTCGTCCGGGAAAAACTTCAGGACCGGGTCGTCCAGCTTGAGTTTCCCATCCGCCACCGCCAGGCCCACCGCGGTGGAGGTGAAACTCTTGCTCAGCGACCACAGTTGATGGGCCGTTTCCGGAGTCTGCGGTTTCCACCATGCCTCCGCCACCACCTGACCATGCCGCACCAGCATGAAGCTGTGCATCGACTTCACCTCGCGGTCCGCCGCCTCCAGATAGGCCCGCACCCCGGCGGAGGAGACGCCCTGCGCCTCCGGCGTGCTCCGCGGCAAGGGACCCTGCGCTCCGGCCGTCCCCGCGGCCAGCAGCCAGGCCCCGGCGAGAGCGGGCTTGAGGAAAAAACGCAACAGGTTCCGGAAGGGGAGAGAGGGCAGGGGGTTCATAGAAGGATCAGGCAGCACACTGGAAACCTGCCGTTCTGTCCAGGAAAACCTTTGCCCCTGACCCGCAAAAGGATGGGCGAAGCCGTTGGACAGGAAACGGACAGGATCGTAGCCTCCGTGCCTCAGGGCAGAGCAGCCTGCCGTCCCGCTGCAGTGGGTTGGATTGCTAGTAAAAATCAATGGCTATTATTCATCTCCAAACCCGGATCGCGGCACCGCTGGAAAGAGTCTTCGACCTCGCCCGGAGTATCGATGCCCATCAGGATACCGCAGAGCACACCGGAGAGCGGGCCGTCGCTGGTGTGATGACGGGTTTGATGGGACCCGATGAAGAGGTGACCTGGGAGGCCCGCCACTTCGGGGTGAAACAGCGGCTCCGGGTGCGCATGACGAAATTCGATCGGCCGCATCACTTCCAGGACGTGATGCTCGAAGGCGCGTTCCGCCGGATGCAGCACGATCATACTTTTTCAGAAGAGGCAGGAGTCACGGTGATGATCGACCGGTTTGAATTTTGCTCGCCCCTTGGACTGCTGGGCCGGTTGGTCGATGCCCTGATTCTGAAGCGGTATCTGCAGCGCTTTATCGAAAGACGGAATGCCATCCTCAAGCAAACCGCAGAGTCGGAAGCATGGCGGAAATACCTAAGACCGGCCTAGCCAAAAGTATTGTGGAGTGCGGCATGAATCTCCGGATTTCTGCGGGAATTCCGGTGCCCAACCCTGGTTGAACCCGGAACTTGCGCCGGAGGGCGCACGGCCTACTTTGGGCGTCTTATGCTATTCCGTGTCCTGCTCTCTGCTGGTTTCCTGACGGCTTCCCTGCTGCCAGCCGATGATTGGGCGCACTGGCGGGGCCAGGCGCGCGAAGGCCATACCGCGGAGACATCGGGCTGGGATGAAGGAGCGTGGAACCTGCCGAAGGGACCGGTGAAAGCCTGGGAAATGACAGCCGGGCAGGGAAGTTCCTCGCCGGTGGTCAGTGGCGGGAAGGTGTTCCTCACCGGTTGGGACGGAGGCCGGGACACGCTGCGCTGTGTGGATCTGCGCAGCGGAAAAGTGCTATGGGAGCAGTCGCGTCCCGCCCCGCGCTATGGGCGCCATGCGGTGGGCGACCAGGGATTCTACGGTGGGCCATCTGCCACGCCGGAGTTCGATGCGGCGCTGCTCTATACTCTGGGATGTGATGGCGATCTGTGCGCGTGGCAGGCGGCGCAGGGTGGCCCGCCCGTTTGGGAGGTGAATCTCCATGACAAATTCCAGGTGAAGCAACGCCCGGCGGTGACCCAACATGCAGACACGCAGCGCGACTACGGATTCACCAGTGCGCCGTTGGTGCAGGGGGGCAGCCTGCTGGTGGAGGTTGGCTCCACCACCACCGGCACGGTGGCCGCTTTCGACCCGCGCACCGGCCAGCTCCAATGGACCAGTGAATTGAAGGACCCTGCGGGCCATGCGGGCGGGATGCTGCCGCTCACGGTGGAGGGAAAACGGGCCCTGGTGGTCTTCACCTCCCTGAATGTGGCCCTCATCAGTCTGGATGCCGCCAAGCCGGGGGCGACCCTTGCCCTGCGCCCATGGCCGACCCGTTATGCCAATAACATGGCAACCCCGGTGGCGGTGGAGGGTGACGTGATCATTTCCACCAAATGGACCAATCTCACCGCCCGGCTGCATCCCACCCTGACCAAAGGTTGGGAGACGGTCTGGGAGGCGAAAAACCAGGGCAGCAATGTCACCACGCCGGTGCTGGCGGGAGGAAACCTGTATTTCGCAGTCCGGGGCCTGACCTGCATGGAGGCGGCCACCGGGAAGGTCCGGTGGAAGGAGGGCCGCTTCAGCGATGCCACCTCCCTCATCGCCTGCGCCGATCAGCGGCTGATCACCTGGAGCAACAACGGGGACCTCGGGCTGATTGACCTCCGCTCCCCGGGAACCTACCAGGAATTGGCCTGGCTGCCGCTTTTCGCGGAAGACGTGGCGTGGCCCCACGTGGTGCT
>JAYUWQ010000886.1:0-2953 GCA_043753485.1 bacterium | reverse complement strand
TTTTTTCCGTTTACACCCTCCCCCCCAACCAGGCAACTTCCGTAACCGCACAAAAGGCGATCAATCTGAAGCGCAACCAGACCCCGCCTTACCGCGACACCAAAAAAATCCTGCTGAAGAAATCCAAAAACCTGCTATCCGATCCGCTTCCTCCTGAATTCCGGAGGAGTCCGGCGATTTTTTCCACCGCTTCGGCGGAGGATACCCCGCTGATTGGTCCGGACACCGTGGACCTGATTGTGACCTCGCCACCGTTTTTGGATGTGGTGAACTACACGCTCGATAACTGGATGAGACAGTGGTTCTGCGGGCTGCCGGTGCCGGAGGGAGCGATCTGGCAGTGCAAAAAACTGCCGGATTGGCTGGAGCGCATGGCGGCCACCCTCGCGGAGTGTCACCGGGTGCTGAAGCCCGGCGGCGCGCTGGCCTTCGAGGTCGGGGAAATCCGGGGCGGTTCGCTGAAGTTGGAGCTGGAGGTCATCCGGGCGGCGCAGGGCACGGAGCTGATTCCGGAGGCGATTCTGATCAATGCGCAGGATTTCACCAAAACGGCGAACTGTTGGGGGGTGGATAATAACAAGGCAGGGACCAACACCAACCGCATCGTCATTTTCCGGAAAGCGGGCGGGGAGGACCGGGACCTGGTCCCAACGGAACCACGCAGGCCGGGAGAGGCGTCCATTGCAGGCCACGCGACGCAGGGCGTGTTTGCCTTTTCCTGACGTCGCGGACCACGGGCGGGCCCTGCCCTCCTGCATTAAGGCTTTCCCCTGTCTCCGGCACGCGCTATCAGGAGGCATGACCCGTGTCCCCCAACCCAAACAGCGTGCTCAATTTTTCCGGGAACTGGCGCAATTGACCGGAGCGGGCATTTCGGTGACGCAGGCGGTTAAAGTGTTGGGGCAGGAGTGGCGGGAGGATTCCGTGAAACGGGCCATCGCGGGCATGGAACAGGGATTGGCGGAGGGGCGGACCATTGCCGATGCGTTATCCGCCAGCCTGACGCCGATGGAGCATAGCATTATCGGGGCGGCGGAACGGGGCGGAAAACTGGCGGATGGCTTCCGGCATCTGGAGGAATATTATGCCTTGCTGGCGGCGACGGGAGCCCGGGTGCGCACCGCGCTGCTCTATCCCCTGGTGATGCTGCACGCCGCGGTGCTGCTGCCAGCCCTGGTAGGGGCAGTAGTGACCGGAGGGGGCGTGGGTGACGTCGTCAAGGCCCTGCTATGGGGCCTCCTGTGGATCTGGATGCTGCTTGCCCTGGTCTGGCTCGGCGGACAGTGGCTGGGGCGGAAGGCGGCGGATTCCCAGGCGGTGGATCGCGTCCTTGACCTGATTCCCTTGGTCGGATCCACCCGGAAAGCCCTGGCCCTGGCGCGTTGGCAGGCGGTGCTGCATTTCAGCATCGCGAGCAGCCAGCGGATTTCGGAAGGCCTGAAGCAGGCAGGCCAGGCGTCCCGCAGTGCCCTGCTGGAAGCGGCCAGTCTGGGAGCCGCCCGGTCGGTGGAGGATGGCGGGGAACTGGGAGCGTCCCTGATCGCGCAGCCCGCTTTTCCCCGAGAAATGTCAGGGGCGCTGGCCGCAGCGGAATTCACCGGCAATCTCGATACCGAAACCCTGCGCCTGTCCCGCGCCGCCATGGAGCAGTCCGCCACCACCATGGAAACTTCCGCCAAGCGCCTCTGTGGCGTTTTTTACGGTATGGTGATGGCCTTCGCCGCCTGGCAAATCCTGCGGATGGCTGGAATGTACGTGGGCATGTATAGCAAATTTATGGATGCCCTGTGAGGAGACCGGATCAGGCACCGGCCAGCGGGACCTCAGCGGTGCGCTTTTCCATGACACCGAGGATGGCCTTTTTCAGCAAGGGCCGGGCTTTGGGCGGGATGGGGTCCAGTGTCAGGATCACCTTGACGTCGTCATAGCCGGCCAGCGTCAGGGTGAGCCAGCGGTCATCCGGCGAAAATTCCCCGGATGCGATGGTGCCCCAGGGCAGCAGCTGAAAATTATCCACGGGCTTCCAGAACGGAAAAATCTCCACGCCCACCGGTGAGAGCAGCAGGTAGGCATGGCGGGTCAGTCTCCAGGCGAGGACAAAGGCCCCGGCCGCCAGCCCCAGGGGCACCAGGGCCAGCCACCAGGGCGGCGGATGGCGCAGCTGCCACCATGACAAAATCCCCAATCCGGCTCCGGCCAGAACCAGCCCGAGGCCCAACGCCCAAAATCCCACTGCTTGATGGGAGCGGGTAAAGCGCAGCTCTTTTTCCGGGGATTTCATGGTTCACGCAGGCTCAGGTTTTGCCTTTTTCAGGATTACCCTGCCTTCATCCTGACGGGGAACCAAGCGGAATCACGTCCTCCTTTCCGGCGGCACCGGGCTTGCTTCAGGGCGACTCGAACAGGCGCACCAGATCCTCCCCATCAGCCACCGCGGCAGGCTTTTCCTGCGCTGCCGGGTCCGGGCCAGGGAGTCCCAGCTGACCGGAGGTTGATCCCACCCGCGCCAGCGCTGCCAGAACCTGCGCTGCCAGCTGCCCCTTGGCCGGCACCCTGACCTGCCCGGGCTCCAAGGGCCAATCCGAGGTGGTGGGTCCGGACGTGGACCACTCCCAGACCACCGCATTTTTCCGGAGCAGCCTGAGTTGCAGCCCGGCCCGGGCTTCCCCCACCGGCCGCAGGGTGATGATTTGCTCATGCCCGGGCTCCAGCCGCCGCAACTCCTGGCCTGGTCCAGTCTCCTGGCAGGAAGGGCCGCCGGTGAAGCGTCCCGTCCAGAGCAGATCATCCAAGGTGTTTCCGCCGGAATTCACCACCTTCACCTGCCAGGATCCGTCGGCCTGCCGGCTGCCCGTCAGGGTGAACGAATACTCCAAGGTGGCTGGATCATGAACCATCCGCTCCAGAATGCGCCGCTGGTCATCTGATCCAAATTTTTCCAATGGGATCACCC
>JAYUWQ010000885.1:0-2955 GCA_043753485.1 bacterium | reverse complement strand
AGGGGGAAATCGGGGTGCTGAGGAGGGATTCATGGACTTTGCCCGCTTCGTGGACGAGGGCGTATTCGAGGAGGCCTTCGGTCATATTCACCGTGGCGGGCAGGGTGATGGCCCGGGTATCTTCGTAGAAACCGATGCCGTTCAATTCGTAGCGCGGACCACCGAGGGATTTGATGGCGGGAGCGGAAGGCGCGTCCGGTTGGGGGGAATCGGCAGGTTTGGACGGCGGAGGGGCCGGCGCGGGTGCCGGGGGATTTTCGGCCGGAGCGGGCAGGGTGCCGAGGAGGAAGGCGGCGGCTGTGAACAGGGATTTCACCATCGGAGAGCGTAGGAGCGGGAAATGGGAATGCAATTGCACGTGGCGCAGGGATGCGTAATCTCCACAACGCACCAGACCCGGACCGGCCTGGAATGAATTCCGTGAATAATCCGCCTCTCCCGCCGTCCAAGGAACCAATGGAAGCCGTTCTGTCAGGTCCAATGTTTATGGATGCCGTCCCCCTTGCGCCACCCGTGGCCGTCCCGTCCCTGCGTACCGATGGCGAACCGGATGATGCCGAGCTGGTGCTCCGCTGTCAGGCCGGCCGGCACGATGCCTACGAAACGCTGGTGGTCCGCTACCGGGGCCGCATCTATGCGATGATCGCCAACATGACCGGGAATGACGCGGATGCCTGGGACTTGTCGCAGGATGTGTTTTTGAAGGCGTGGAAGGCTTTGCCCCGCTTCGAGGCGCGTTCCCAGTTTTACACCTGGCTCTACCGCATCGCCCACAACGTCACCTACGATTGGCTGCGGAAACGGAAGATCGGTCCCGGCACGGAATTCAATGACGCCCTGGGCCAGACCCCGGCCGCCGGAGCCGTGACCGTGCCTCAGGGCACTGACCCTCCCGACGCCCGGCTGGGCAACAAGGAAGTGGGTGCCCGCATCGCGGCGGCGCTGGAGGAATTGTCCCCCGAGCACCGCGCGGTGGTGTTGCTCAAGGAAGTCGATGGATTGTCCTACCAGGAGATCGCGGACAGCGTCGGCTGCACCCTCGGCACCGTGATGAGCCGCCTTTTTTATGCCCGGAAACGACTTCAGACCCTGCTGCGTGATGTCTATGAAACCAACGCCTGATTTTGGTCTGACTGAATTATTTCCCTCTTTGCCCCGTCTACCCTTTTCAACTTCCCTTTGCTCCCTGCCATGAACCTGACGCCCCCCCCCGATGATCTCAACGAAGAGTTGATGACCCGCTGGATTGATGGCCATCTCACGCCCGAAGAGATTGTAGCCGTGGAGCGCGCTCTGGCTGTGAAACCGTTGATGATGCGCGAAAAGGAATCGGCCCAACACCTCGGGGGCTTGCTCCGTCAGCACCTCCCTTCCGTCATGGAGCCGCCTTCGCCGGAGTTTTTCACCAGCCGCATCATGGAGGAAATCAAAGGAGCCCCCGTCGTGACGCTTCCGGCGGCCCCGGTCGCCCGGCCGGCCGGATTCCGCTCATGGCTGCGTCAGCCGTGGTTTGCCCCGCTGGCTTCCGCCGCCGCAGTGGCCCTGTTGTTTTTGGCGATGAACGGAGCGCGTCCCGGGGCCACTGCCACCAGCGTGGCACGGGCCTATGCCCCGGACCCCAAGGTGGTGGCCAATGCCTTTTACTCCGAGGAAGCCCGGGCCGTGGTGATTGATCTCCAGGGATTGGAGGCCGTGCCGGATGACCGTGAAATCCGCGCCTACGATGTCGCCGATGCCGCCCCGGCCGCTCCCGGCCGGCCGCTGGTGCTCCATGCCGCCAACGATCCGGACCGGGCCATTCTGGTGCTCTCTCCTGACGCCTCCGCCGGTCCCCGCTTCCGGGACTTGAACTAATCCCATGATGCTCCCTGGAAGAACTCCTGATAGAACCCGGCGGTGGTTTGCCGCGCTCCTGCTTGGCCTGCTGGTGGTTCCGGTGATCCCGGCACCGGCCCAGGAAAAGGCTCTGCCGCCCAAAGCGGCGGCGGCCTCCGATGGCTCGGTGGAAGGTTACCTTTTCTTCGCGGTGAATGATGCGGCGGCTCCGGCCCAGGAGGAGAAAGTCACGGCGGACGCGGCGGTGGTGGCCTCCATGGAGGCGCGGCTGAAGAAAGTATTTCCCTACTCCCACTACCACCTTATCGGCAAACACAGCCAGCAGGTGTTCAAGGAATACGAATCGTGGGTGGTGCCCTCCAAAGACCTCTGCCTCAAGATCGACTCGCGGGGTCCGGCGGAAAGCGGCGGCGTCAATGTGCACCTCCAGTTGTGGCAGGACACCAAGGTGCTGGTGAAATCCGACGCGGTGCTCCTCAAGGACAAACCGATCTTCCTCGGGGGGCCCAACTGGCGGAAGGGACGTTTGATCTTTGTGGTCCGGTTGAAGTAAGTCCTCCCAGGACCAGCTGCCGGGTTCGCCAAGCGGATGCCCAATCCTCGGTGCATAGCCTCCGCCGCAGTTCCTTTTGCTTTCAAAGAAGATGGTCACTCCCACGTCCAATCAACAGGCGCTGCGTGACGCCTTTGAACCCTTGTCCGATCTGCATGAGCGGCTCTCCCTGATCATTGCCGCCTGCGCGGGTTCCGGCTTGCCGGAGGACGACCGGCTGGAGGGGGATCTGGTACCGGGCTGTGTTTCCCGGGTGTGGCTGCGCCGCACCGGCCCGGCGGAGGTGCTGCATCTGGAATGGGATGCCGAGTCGCCCCTCGTGCGCGGTCTGGCCGGGCTGATCTGCCAGATCTATCAGGATACCGCTCCGGCCGAAGCCCTCGCCTTCCGGAGCCGCATCCTCCCGGCCCTCGGGCTGGACCGGCTGCTTTCGCCCACCCGCTTGCGCGGACTTGCCGCCATGGAGATCCGCATCCAGCAGTTGGCTTCCGCATGAAGCTCTGCGACGCCCACGCTCACTATCACTTTCCGGCTCTGGCACCGCAGTGGGCGGAAGTGTGGCCCGT
>JAYUWQ010000884.1:0-2962 GCA_043753485.1 bacterium | reverse complement strand
GAAGACGATGGAGGGCACGCCGCTTTTTTTGAAGGACATCGCAACGGTGCAGATTGGCGGGGATTTCCGGCGCGGGGCGCTGGACCTCAACGGCCACGAGGTCGTCGGCGGGACCGTGGTCATGCGCACCGGGGAAAATGCCAAAGCCGTGATCGAAAACATCAAGGAACGTATCGCGCAAATTTCGCCCAGTTTGCCGCCGGGGATTTCCATCAAACCTTTCTATGACCGCAGCGAGCTGATCGACAGCACCATCGGCACCCTGAAACATGCGCTCTTCGAGGAAATCATCCTCGTCACTCTCGCGCATATCCTGTTCCTCTGGCATTTCCGCAGCATCCTCATCGTCACCCTGCCATTGCCGGTGTCGATTTTGATTTCGTTTCTGCTGATGAAGGAATTCGACATCACCAGCAACATCATGTCGCTGACCGGCATCGCCATTGCCATCGGTGTTCTGGTGGATGCGGCCATCGTGGTCACAGAAAATGTAATCCGCCACGCCGAGCTGGCGGAGGAAAAGAAGGGCAGCGCATTGACGCGGCAGGAAACATGGCACGTTACCTTGGCGGCCTGCCGTCAGGTGGGGCGGCCCATCTTTTTTGCGATGGCAATCATCATCCTCGCTTTCGTGCCGGTTTTTGCCCTGAGCGGTCAGGAAGGGAAATTGTTTCATCCTTTGGCATTCACCAAGACCTTCGCCATGATCGGCTCCACCCTGCTGGCCGTTACCATGGTGCCGGTGCTGTGCTCCCTGCTGGTGCGCGGGCCGTTCCATGCGGAGAAGGATAATGTCATCATGCGCTTTCTCCTGAGCGTCTATGATCCGGTGTTGAATTGGGCGCTGAATCACCGCCGCACCGTGGTGGCGCTGGCCTTGGGGATTCTGGCCAGTGCGCTGGTGGTCGCGTTCGGGCTGCCAAGGGCCACTGTGAAACAATTACGCGAGGGCGGCTGGCCCCGTCTGGCCCAGCTTACCTCCGGGTTCGGCAAGGAATTCATGCCGCCACTCAATGAAGGCAGTCTGCTTTTCATGCCAGTGCTGATGCCGAAAACGGGACTCAAGGAAATCCAGCGTGTCATGGCGTGGCAGGATACCATTATCAGCCAAATCCCGGAAGTGGCTACAGTCGCTGGCAAACTCGGCCGATTTGAAAGCGCCACCGACCCCGCTCCCACGGAAATGTTGGAAACCACCATCATGTTGAAGCCGGAATATGTCCCGGATGGCCGCTTCACCATGAAACGCAACCCGGTCTGGCGGGAGGGCATGACCATCGACAAACTGAAAGCCGAACTCACCGAAAAAATGAAGCTGGTAGGCTACGTGCCTGCTTTGTTGCAACCCATCGAAAACCGCATCCTGATGCTCTACACCGGCATCCGCGCCCAGGTGGGAATCAAAATTTACGGCGACAATCTGGACCAGCTCCAACAGAAAGCCTTCGAGATCGAGAAGCTGGTGAACAGCATCGAGGGAGCGACCGGAGTTTCGCCCTCGCGCATCCAGGGCAAGCCTTACCTGAATATCAAAGTGGACCGCCGCGCCATCGCCCGCTACGGCCTGACGGTTCGCGAAGTGTTGGACGCCGTGGAAGTGGCCACGGGCGGAAAAAACGTCAGCACCACCATTGAAGGCCGCGAGCGCTATCCCATCCAGGTGAGGGTGGAGCGCGGCGAGCGTGATGACATTGAAAAACTGAGCCGTTTGCTAATCACTACGCGGCCCGGCGCGGCTCCGGCAGCTCCGACCGCTGCACCAACCGGCGGGGGCATGAGTGGGGGTGGAATGGGAGGAGGTGCGGCCGCTCCCGCCGCCCCGGCGGGCATGGCGGGCGGTGCCTCATCCCCCACCGCGATTCCACTGGGCATGGTGGCGAAAATCACGCGGGAAACCGGAGCCAATGAAATTGCTTCCGAAAACGGACGCCTCCGTGCCTATGTCCAGTCCAACGTGCAGGACCGGGACCTCGGAGGCTTTGTGCAGGAGATCGAGCAGAAATTGAAGACCATTGACTGGCAGGGCATGACATGGCGGATGACCGGCGAATATGAAAACCAACGGCGGTTTGTGCAGACCATGACGCTGGTCTTCCCCGTCGTGCTGCTCATCATTTTTGTGCTGCTCTATCTGGTTTATCACAGTGCGTTGGAAGCCGCCCACGTCATGCTGGCAGTGCCCTTCGCCCTCAGCGGCGGCGTCTTTCTGCAATATCTCCTGGGTTACAACTTCAATGGCGCGGTATGGGTCGGCTACATCGCCCTTTTCGGCACCGCCGTGCAAACCGGGGTCGTGATGGTGGTTTACCTGGAGGAAACCGTCAAAGCCCGTCTGGCCGAAAAAGGAGCGGCGTTCACCTACGACGACTTGGTGCAGGCGGTGAAGGACGGCGCGAGGCAGCGCCTCCGGCCCAAGGTGATGACCGTGGCCACCATCGTGGCCAGTCTGATGCCGATCATGTGGAGCCACCGGCAGGGAGCGGAAGTGATGAAACCTCTGGCCACGCCGGTGATCGGCGGCATGATTTCCAGCTTGATCCACATTCTGATCGTCACCCCAGTGATTTTCCTGTGGCTCCGGGGCCGCGAGGTCAAGAAAGGAACCATTCATCAAAGCCTTGGCACTTCCGCCGAGGATAATGCCCAACAGCTTGGCAAGTAATCAATGGTTTCCGACCGGGAATCAGCGGTGACCTGGGCACCAGTAGGTGCAGCCGCCACTGCACCAAGTGTGCCCATGGTGATGGCAGTGGTCGCCACAGGAACGGGTGTTGGTGTGGGAAACCGGACCCGTGGGGGAAGCATTGGCCTGGACCGGGGCGAGGGCGAATCCAACGACGACGGCAAGCAACGCGGCAGGGACTATCAGAGTGAGGAGCTTTTTCATGGTGGTGGTGAGGTGGGGTTTTAAGGTGGGGGGTGCGCATTCGACTTTGCCGGAAACGGGCTTATTCACTGCGGG
>JAYUWQ010000883.1:0-2965 GCA_043753485.1 bacterium | reverse complement strand
GGATCCAGAACCAAACGGAAATCGGCCGGCCAAGCGGCCGTCAACGCCCACGCCGTCCGCGCTGTGGTACAGATTTTGTTTGCGACGGGGAAGGCCTATACGATTGAGACGCTGCGGGAAAAGCTGCGGGAGTTTTTTGTGGGGGAAGGGGATTCGGAAAAACGGGCCGTGGCTGCCCTTTCCACCGTGCAGCTCATCACCGCGCTGCTGGAAGCCAGTCCCGCCTTGGAAACCCTCGGCCTGCAGATCCGACTGACCAATGGCACTGCCCAAATGTTCACCGGGCGCATTCAGAATGAATTGCTTTCCGCATTCATCGCCGAGCGCGTTCCGGCCTCAAGCGGGGCAGGGGAGCTGACCCAGGCTGCCTTGGAGGTCCTTTCGTGCATCGCCTTCAAGCAGCCCATCAGCCAAGGGGAAATCGACCAGATTTTCGGTAATACTGACAAGCGCCATCTTGTTTCCGTGCTCCGGCAGTTGGAGCTGGTGGAGGAATTTGCCGGGCCGGATGGCCGACTGCGGTTTGCAACCACAGGGAAGTTTTTAAATCAGTTCGGCTTGGAGGCATTAGATGAACTTCGGCGAGCCATCCAATAAACACCTCTCTCGCATTTGCTTACCGGATACCACCGGTCAGGATGCGTCGCGCGCCCCGCCATCAAAGTCCGAAGGGACCGACAGAAAGCACTGAACGGATCGGTCTTGGAGGAATCAAATGTGTCATCATGAAACTAAATCTTCGACTGACACTTTGCACTGCCTTTGCCGTGGCCGCAGCCTTTTCCGCTTTTGCTGCTGACGATAACCGGACCGCTGTGGCGCTGCGTTATCAATTCGCCGGCACCGCCTTCAATTCTGTAAAGGACGCTCTGGGAATCGAGACTTCTAAAGCGATTCCATCGATCGACCCTCATAACAATACGATTTTTCTGGATCCAAATCATCCCGGCGCTGAAAAAGTCTGCGCTTTTCTTACAGCGAATGACCTCAGGCCCGCGCAGGCAGAAGTTTCTGCAACCATTTCAGAAACGGTGAAGGCGGAGAGCGGACTCATCGAGAAAAGCATAGTGATTGCCAAACCTAAAGTCAGCGGTAAATATGGAGAACCAATGACAATCACCTTTGGTGACGTCGCGAGAACTTTCACCATTGAGCTTGTTCTGAAGCACATCCCCGGAGAGGAGCCGGACGCAAAGTAAAACGCCTACTTAGTTATGCTTAAACAAGCAATAAGTTTGCCAGGGTGGACGATTCACGCAGCTTTTTGATGAGCCTCTTCCGGAGGCTGCGGCGTGCGGCGTGGAAGCCGTCCGCAATTCTTCCACAGCCCCAAATTTTGAATGCCCCTTCAACTGGACATGCCACACAAAACGGAATACGCAGGGAGCGTCAAAATTTACGATTCCAACCAAGATGACTCCATGAAGTATGATGCTCCCGATACTTGATGGAGTTGGCACCCGGCCGAGGTTTCACCCCCGACTTTCCGACTTTCACGCTGAAACCAACGACTCATGAAAAGCTCACGCCTTAAATTACTTCTTTTCGGTTTGCTGTGCGTCAGCGGAGGATATCTCGTCGCATTGACCATCCACGGCAAATCCAATAAAAATCAAATCCCTTCAGCGAATTTAATCGGCGCTAATCTTGGTGGGACTTTAAAGCCTCACCAGCCATTTCCGAAAATTTCCGCTGTAACGTTGGAGGAATTTTTACAAAATCCAACAAAAGACAAAAATCCTACCCGACGATTCTTGCAGTTATTGGACGGGATCCCGCAGGGAGATGAGGCGGCATTTTTGGAACAGATCGGCCCCGAGATTGACCAAGGTCGGTTTTTGACAGTGGAAATGGAACTATTGTGTCAGTGGATTGCCGCCAAAAATGGCTCACTGGGGTTGGAATGTTGATGAAATTGAGTCCTCAGGCAATCGCCAAATACGACATGCCACACGCCTTGTATTCCTCCATGGCAGCCAATGACTCTAAATCTATAGCCAAGATCAGGAATTCAGCATGTTTCCAGGCAAACCCCGATACTCCTGCCCTATACCGCGGGCTACTGCTTTCATCACCATCTGATGCTGCACGAATTTTGGCGGAGACTTCTGATAACACGAAGGATCCTGATTACTTGCGTACTGCCGGTAGAATGCAGCACTGGAGAGTCGAGGCGGCCCTCAGGCAAAATGGCGTTGAAGGAGCGCTTGCCCTGCTTTCTCAAGGGCAGGGGTCATCAAGCGTTTTATATGGAGCAGACGGCAAAAGACCGGCAGGGAGTTCGAGTGGCATCAATAATAATTTGATCTATGAAGCTTTTACTTCACTGGGAACAATCAAGGAGGTTCCGGTGGCGGATATTATTAATGAACTTGGAAAGAGTTCATGGTTCAGAAAAGATGACTTGGAAACCCAGCAAGCTCTTTCCCAGATTGCCAGACTGGATGGCAAAACTGCGCTAGAAAAGGCGATAAAAATAACTGAGAGTGAGAATGTGAATGATAGTCGATATATTACGGCGGCCTTCACTTCTTGGGCTGAAAAAGACGAACAGGCTGCACTTGACCACTTAAATTCTACCCCATTGGAACCAGCAACTCAATTATTGCTGGTCACAGCGTTATATCAATCGAGCAAAAATCCTGAAATCCGAAATGAAACCAAGCAATTACTGCTTAATAATGGATGGCAAGTTCCCCCTGACCCTTCCCCATGAAAGGAAGAGCGTGTCGTTTTGTCGCCCCCGCGGGCGCATTCCACACGGATCTGAACTGGCTTGAATTGGATCTGGATCGTGCGAGCTGGGTGGTCGAGATGGCATTGGAGTGGAAAGACGAGAAGGGAACAGAGTCGCCAGCGGAGCTGGTGCAGACACGGGCAAGAAATCTCTTTGTTGATGGCGATGCAAAACAAATATCATTCCAGGAGGATCTTCCCTTAAATTCGACCGCAAAGGATGGGACAA
>JAYUWQ010000882.1:0-7561 GCA_043753485.1 bacterium | reverse complement strand
GCATTTTCTGGTGCGGGAGGACGCCCAGATGCTCTACGGATTCGCCACCGACGAGGAGCGCGATCTGTTCCGCCTGCTCCTCAACCGCGTCACCGGCGTCGGTCCGAAGATGGGCCTGGCGATCCTGACTGGCATGGTGGTGCGCGATTTCAAACGCCACGTCGTGAACAGCGATGTCACCGCCCTTTCCAAAATCAGCGGCGTCGGCAAAAAGACCGCCGAACGCATTATCTTCGAGCTGAAGGACAAGGTCGGCGTGACCGATGCCTGGAAGGACGCCGGCGAAAGCCCCGCCGCCAAAGCCGCGCAAACCCCCGAGCAGGCTGCGCTCAACGACGCCGTGCTGGCCCTCATCAATCTCGGCTACAAACAAGTGGAAGCCCAGAAAGCCGTCAAAAAACTGCTGGAGGAAGGAGCCGCCGCCGACAGCAGCGGACTGGTGCGCGGGGCGCTGCGGTTGTTGAGCCAGGCGTGAGAGTTCTTTCTGCATTCAAAAGACGCCCCGAAGGCATGAAGTCGGCAAAATTAACTCTACTCAGATCATGATGCCAAATCCCCGTTTTTTTCTGCTCTGCGTCTGCCTTTCGTTTTGCGGAGTCATTTTCGCTGCGGAGAAAAATGAACTGGATACGGAGGCATATAACACGAGCTTGGCAAACCAAGTCTTCCCGGCACTCGTGGAAGAGCTGAGCGGCTGCGTGATTCCGGATTTCACGATACGTGAGGTCGATGCCAAGGGTGCTTTAGATAGGTTGTTTGAACTTGTGGAAGGTAAACTCAAATACGTAAAAGGATACAAAATCGGGGCTGGGGAATCACCGCGCCGCCTCAGTTTATCACTGAAAAATGTCCAATTTGGCGTGGCCTTGACTTATATCGCCGAAAACTTCAGCCTGCGAATGCGGGAAGCAAACGGTTTGCTGGCCTTCGAGCCCGTTGAGTGGAAATTAAGGTCAACCCGGGTGATTCCCATTAAGGACGCGACTGCACGAAAGCTTAACATAGGGCAAACTACCGCTGCCGCCTCCGGTGCAAAAGAGGCTCTGGAGAAAATGGGGATCGTCTGTCACAAGGCCACATTTGCGCCTACCAGAAAATTATTGGTGATCGAAGCCGATGAGGGAAATTTGGAAAGATTGGCTGTTTTGATAAATTTGATGGAAAATGGTTACGAAATCAAATTCTCTCCCCCAACGAAAGAGTAGCCGCGGAATTTCGCCAGTCCCGGACCTGAGAGGCTCGGGATGCAAGGCTACCCTCGGGAGTTGTGAAATCTTAGGTGCCTTGCACGTGGCGTCTTTTCTGAGCTGCTTTCCGGCCTTGCCGCGTCCTGTTTTCGGATCAATTTGAGAAATGCAGCCTCCCGCTCCAAAGCAACACCGTCCCCGCCGCAGTGCCTGCGCAGACGCTTCCCTGCAGGCGGAGATCGAGCGGGTCGATCGGATGACAATTGAGGAACGCGTCAAGGCGGCGCTCTCCATGGGGCAGCGCTTCTCTTTCGTCATGAGCCACACCATCGAACTTCCCGATCCGCTTTTCCGCGAGATCAACGGTTACGCCATCGGTAACGCGTCCTCGCCGGTCCATGTGATTGAGCAGGCGTGGCAAGAATTTCGGGCACGGCACACACAGCCGGTTGCCGCTGACGAGAACCTGAAGGCCAGTGACGAATTGAAAGCCAGCATCAAGGGGCTGCGTGGCTCGATTTCCTTACCTGCCGGGAAAAGCTACGATCAATATCGGGAGGAGGCATTGAGGGAGAAGCAGGGCGCATTCTGAACCTATTGTGGCTGGACTCCGGCGACAGCTCAGAGCGCTGCGGTTGGTAAGTCAGGCGTGAAATTCCATGCAAGATTTAAGACAGCTTCGACGGGACGAAATAATCGGCCATAAGATTCACTCTGTTCAGGCTCTTGATACCAGACAAGGCGATCTTGACGCTGTGACTATTTATCTCGTTTTGGACAATGGCATCGCAACTTTTATGCCTTTGGCGTGTTGTCCGTTCTCCGAGACCATCCTGCCGGAGAATGCGGTTCCGCTGGCGGGGGCTTTTGCTGTTAAGTGTCAGTCGGGTCCAATTTCAAAGGTTCACGCAATTCAGGATGATGATGGATTCATTGATCCCGATTCCCTTGTTATAGAGATGGATTCGGGACTGCTTATCTTCTGCGTCGGTGCCGCTCCACACGGCACAGGCCAAGCTGGTCTCCATTGCTGCAATGCCGGGAGGCTGAATTTATCCCAGCATAAGGATTACTGGGAGCTCGATTGGAAGGCTGATCAAGATCGCCTTGCCCGCTGGCCAACGGAACCAAATTAAGTAGATCACTCAATGCCCATCACTCAAGACGATGTATTGCAGGCCATGCCCGAGGGCGGGCTGTTTGCGGGGAAGGCTTGGCTGACTTCGCCGGAGCCGTTTCCGATAGAGCAAAAGCTGGTGGCGGAATTGCAGAAGCTGGGGCACCGGCTGCATGTTTTTCTGAAGGCGGCGAATGATCTCTACTACCGGAGCGTGAAGGGCAAGGTGCCGCCGTGGATTGCCGGGTATCTGGATGCGGGGAAACCGGCGGAACTGTTGGAGGCGGCGCGGGCGAAACCGCTGCGGAATCAATTACCGGGCGTGATCCGGCCGGATTTGATCCTGACGGAAACCGGATTTGCGATGAGTGAAATCGACAGCGTGCCGGGCGGGATCGGCCTGACAGGTTGGCTGGGGCAGACCTATGCGAAGCTGCATCCCGGCAAGCCGCTGCTGGGGGGGGCGGACGGGATGGTGACGGGGTTCCGCAGCCTGTTTCCCCAGGGCGCGGATTTGGTGATTTCCAGGGAATCCGGCGACTACCGGCCGGAGATGGAATGGCTGGCGGGGCAGGCGGGCGCGGGGTTTGCCGTGGCGGAGGCGGAGTCCTATCAACCGGCGGGACGGGACATTTACCGGTTTTTTGAATTGTTCGATCTGCCGCAGATTCCGGGCTGGCAGGCGATGCAGGCCGCGGCGGCGGAAGGCCGCCTGACGATTTCCGCGCCGATGAAACCGTGGCTGGAGGAGAAGCTGTGGCTGGCGCTGTTCTGGAGCCGGCCGCTGCGGGAATTGTGGCGTCAGGAACTGCGGGAGAACCAGCGGGATGCCCTGGCTAAAATCATCCCGCGCGGCTGGGTGATGGATCCGAAGCCGCTGCCGCATCACGCGGTCCTGCCGGGTCTGGAGATCAATGCCTGGGATGAACTCGCCGGGTTTTCCCAGAAGGAGCGGCAACTGGTGCTGAAGCGCAGCGGGTTCCATCAGGATGCGTGGGGCAGCCGCAGCGTGGTCATCGGGCACGATGTGAGCCAGCCGGAATGGGCGGCGGCGGTGACGGAGGCGCAGGGGGATTTTGCACAGTCGCCGTGGGTGCTGCAGCAATTCCATGCCGCGAAGGTGGTGGAGCATCCCTACTTTGACCGCACCACGGGTGCCGTGAAGATCATGCAGGGCCGGGTGCGGCTTTGCCCCTATTATTTTGTGCCGCGCGATGGCTCGGCGATCCAGCTCGGCGGCGTGCTGGCGACCATCGTCCCGGCGGACAAAAAGATCCTGCATGGCATGAGTGATTCCATCCTCTTGCCGGCCTGTGCGGCGGTGGTGGAGTGAGGAAGGGAATCGCAGGGGTGACCTGTAGGACGGGCCGTTCTTTGCGGTAGCGGCGTCCGCCCGGGGCTGGCATGACTTCCCATGCGAAATTGGATTTACGCGATCTGCTGGTCCGTGTTGCTCGGCACGGCCAAGCCACTGACGGCCGCGCCCTTTGGCGTGGAACGCCGGGCAGGGACCGGCGATTACGTGGTGCTGGTGCATGGACTGGATTGGTTCCGCGATACCTTGGAGCCGACGGCGGAATTTCTGAACCGGCAGGGGTATGAAACCATCAATGTGCGGTATCCCTCCCGGAAGGTTGCGGCTCCAGTGGAGGCCGCCGATTGGGTGCGACAGATGATCGCAGAAAACTGTCAGGACCGGACCAAACGGGTCCACCTGGTGGCGCATTCGATGGGCGCCCTGGTGGTGCGGGAGTATCTGGCCGCCGGCAAGCCGGCGCGGCTGGGCCGGGTGGTTTTGCTGGCGGCCCCGAACCATGGCACCCCGCTGGCGGAGCCATTGAAGTGGAAACCCCTCGCCCGAATGATCGCCCCTGCCGTGGCGGTCTCCTGTTGTCCGAAGGGAGCCGATTCCAAGCTTCCGGACACGGCGGATTATGCTCCGGGTATTCTGATGGGGAACCGGCCCGGCTGGTTTCCGTATTTATCGCCGTTTATCAAAGGCCCGGACGATGGCGTGGTGGCGGTGGACAGTGGTCGCCTGGAAGGCATGGCGGATTTCCGGGTGCTGACCACTTCACACACGAGGATGCCGAAGAATGCCGAGGCCCAGCGTGAAGTGCTGGCATTCCTGCAGGACGGGCGGTTCGGCCCAAAGTAGCCATCATCGCTCCGCGTGATGAGCCTTCAGCGGCCCTTGCATGCGCAAGTTCCGAATTATAATAACAACCCCGGTGGTTTCGTGGTGGGAATTTTTTGCACCGGGGGAATGTTCTCCAACGCCCCTTAATTCAACGTGCCACTCATGTGGCTATGCTCATCACGCGGAGCGATGATGGCTACTTTATGGGCTGCGCAGCGGGCTACTCCCCTTCTTCGAAACGGAAGACCACTTCGCCTTCCTTGTAGAGGTCGAGGTGGTCGCGGGCTTTGAGTTCGATGAATTGCGGATCGCTCGTGAGCATGCGCAGTTCGGCCTCCTTTTCGTCGAGCAGGGCGCGTTCTTTGTCGCGGCGGGCGGCGACTTCCCGGCCTTCCTCGTTGAGGGCGCGGTAGTCTCGGAAGCGCGGGAAGAACGGGACCGAGATGATCCCGATGAGCATCAACACACACCCCAGGCCCGCAAAGCGGCTCACCGTGGACCAGATGGTCTGCGGTTCGTCCAGTTCGTCGATGACTTGGCGGGCCATGGGGTGTCTGTGGATGGGGGACGGTTAGTGCTTCATCTTGCCGCCATAGACGGCGGTGGAACCGAGTTCCTCTTCGATGCGGAGGAGCTGGTTGTATTTGGCGATCCGGTCGGAGCGGCTCATGGAACCGGTCTTGATCTGGCCGCAGTTGGTGGCGACGGCGAGGTCGGCGATGGTGCTGTCTTCGGTCTCCCCGGAGCGGTGGCTGAGGACGGCGGTGTAGCCGTGGGTCTGGGCCAGCTCGACGCTGTCGAGCGTTTCCGTGAGGGAACCGATCTGGTTCACCTTGACGAGGATGGAGTTGGCGGTGCCCGTGTCGATGCCCTTTTGGAGGAACTTGACGTTGGTGACGAAAAGGTCGTCGCCGACCAGCTGGGTGGTCTTGCCGATCTTGTCGGTGAGGAGTTTCCAGGTGGCCCAGTCGTTTTCGGCGCAGCCGTCTTCGATGGAGATGATTGGATAACGCTTCTGGAGGTCTGCGTAGTAGTCCACAATTTCCGCGCCGGACTTGATGGAACCGTCGGATTTCTTGAAAACGTAGGCGTTCTTTTCCTTGTCGTAGAATTCGGAGGCGGCGCAGTCCAAGGCGATGAAGATCTGCTCGCCGAGTTTGTAGCCGGCTTTGTCGACCGCTTCGGCGATCACCGCGAGGGCGTCGTCGGCGCTCTTCAGGGTGGGGGCGAATCCGCCTTCGTCACCCACCGCGGTGCTCAGGCCACGGTCGTGAAGGACCTTTTTGAGGGAGTGGAAAATTTCCGCACCGTAGCGGATGGCTTCCTTGAAGGTCGGCGCGCCCTTGGGCATGACCATGAATTCCTGGAAGTCGATCGGCGCATCCGAGTGGGCCCCGCCGTTGATGATGTTCATCATCGGGACAGGGAGGACCTTGGCGTTGGGGCCGCCGAGGTATTTATAAAGCGGGAGATTCAGGCCGGCCGCGGCAGCCCGGGCAATCGCGAGGCTGACCCCGAGGATAGCATTGGCACCGAGGTTCGCTTTGTTCGGGGAACCGTCGAGACCGAGCATGATGCCGTCGAGCACGTTTTGGCAGGTCGCGCATTTGCCAAGGAGCGCCGGGGCAATCACATCGTTCACGCTCTTCACTGCCTTCTGTACGCCCTTGCCGAGGAAGCGCTTTTTGTCGCCATCGCGCAGTTCCCAGGCTTCGTGTTCGCCGGTGGAGGCACCGCTGGGCACCATGGCGCGGCCGAGGGCACCGCCTTCGAGGAGGACATCGACTTCGACGGTGGGATTTCCGCGGGAATCGATGACTTCGCGACCGGTGATCTTCTTGATGCTGAGAGCTGACATATTTGTAATTTAGGTTGTCGGTTAAAATGAGTGAAAAATCAAGGTTTGTTGAACAAATCTTGTGCCCAAATTCTCCATCTGTGCCGCCGGGCCATTTTGCAAAGGGAAAGCGGGAGTTGTGCCGGGGAATATAGGGGAATCCGGGGATTGGCTTGGGATTTGAACAGACCCGCAGGGAGCCGCAGGCAACGTCGCGAAGGGCAGGAAGGCTCGGGCACTGGACGGGCCACGGATTTCACGGATTCAACGGATGGGCACGGATGAAGGAGTGATGACCGCCGCTCACTCTGGCGTCAGGGCTTCCGGCTGAGGCGTTCCAAGTCCTCAAGAGCCAAACTACCATGCTTCAAGGCGATGAGTTGCTCGACGGTCTGACAGCACGCCGTGGCATCAGCTGCTGTGGGAAAAAGCGGAAGACTCACCATTTCCCGGAGCGGCTCGGCGATCTGTCGGTTGTGCAGATATGGAAGCGGGCCGGTAGCATCCAGCGCAATCGCGGCGGCTTTGATTATGTCCTGGGGAGTGGGCAAGTTGTCCGTGGACTGAAGGCCACGACTGCCATATTTGATCACTCTATGGCCAAGGCACTGAAAAGGCTAGGTCTGAACGGATTGGGGCGCTGCGCTTTCATCGTCCTCTATTGTCTGTGTTATCCGTTTAATCCGTGCCATCCGTGGCCCGCCTTTTCATCTATCCAGTCACCCGGCCGCCAGCCGTTTGGCTTCGGCCAAGGCCGCATCCAGGCCGCTGACTTCCTTGCCGCCGCCGCGGGCGAAGTCGGGTTTGCCGCCGCCTTTGCCTCCGACGAGGGGGGCGATGGTTTGGATGATCTTGCCGGCCTGCACCTTGGCTTGGTATTCCTTCGCGACATTGGCGAGCAAGGTGACATTGCCGCCGCCGGTGGAGGCGAGAACGATGACACCACTGAAAATGCCTTTCAACGCATCGTTGAGCGCCATGGCATAGTCGGCATCGACGTCGCCGAGATTGGCGATGATGGCGTTGTTGTCAGCGGTGGCGAGCAATTCCTTCGCGCGCCCTGACGCCTCGCGCTGCTGCGCGGCCTTGAGCGTTTTCTCCAGCAACTTCGCGTGCTCGACGAGGAGGTCGAGCTTCTTTTCAATGTCCGGCAGCGGGCTGCCGAGTTTAGCCGCGAGTTGTTTGAGCCGCGTGCTGTCGAGGAGGGCCTGATCGTAGGCCGTGAGCCCGGCGACAGCTTCGATACGACGGATGCCCGCGCCGGTGGCGGCTTCGGCGGC
>JAYUWQ010000881.1:0-2972 GCA_043753485.1 bacterium | reverse complement strand
GGTTCTTCTTCGAATTCCTGGGCCCACGGAGCTTTCAGATAAATGGCATTGGTCAGAACCAGCCGGGTGTCCCGGTCGATCACTCCCCCGGGAATAAGTTCGGGAATGCGGTCCTTGGTCCGGGAGGCCACCCACCCGTTGATCCGGAGGCGCGCCGCTTCCGGGGACTTGCGGAAGTCCAGCACTTCCAGCGGGGCGCCGTACGACTTTTCGGTCAGGGAAAGAAACGGTTTTTCGAAAAGATAACCCCGGTCTCCAAAAAGCCGGTTGGCAGCGTTGATCTCCAAGGCGGTGGCAGGGCCTCCCAATCTCCTGGCGGCCTTCACCCGGTCCTGACTTTTTTGCACGAGCGCGTCCAGGTCCGCCGCGAGACTGGCAAACCCGGCATGCACCGCCGCCTCATCCTCCGGCAGGCGGAGGACGATCTGCATCTCGGTTTTGGTTTGATTCGCCGCCCCGGCCCAGGTCATGGCAAGGGCACTTTCGATGGACCACGGAGAAGTCACCAGATTCCCTCCCGCCCCGGCCAGCCGCCGGTGCAGGTCGAGGCCGAAGGTGTTGATGCTGGTCGCGACGGCCCGGGAGTCCGCCGTGGCGGTGGCCAGCGAAGTCAGGCCAAAAAGCAGGGTGAGGAGACGTTTCATAAAGCGGGGAACGGGTGGCTTATGGCATCCTAATTCCCGGGAAGGCCGGAGGCAACTCTTCCCGGGTCAATCGTCTGTAAACCGGACGGTTCATCCCGGACTGCCGGGCCGCTTGGCCGGACTCAGGGCACTGACATGATCTTCAGCCGGAAAAAGGCATTGGTTTGCTGGGCCAGCGGGAGGGTGCTGCGGAAGGTTTCCTGCACCTTGCCATCCGGCAGGGACGTGACCGTGATGCGCTGGAAGGAGATCGGCGGGTTGTCCCAGTTTTGCAGTTGCGTGCTCCATTGGGGGAGGACCACCGCATCATCCGCCCCGGCCCTCCGGACAAAAGTGATGCGGCTGTAGGCGATGCCTTCCACCCACTCCACATCCGCGGCCATGGCCGGCAGGGACGAACCGGTGGTGGCTGAGGAACCCAGCGCATATTCCGTCAGGTTGATCTCCCCATCGCCGTCGGAGTCCAGGTTGGCGGGAGGGCCTCCGATCGCGGCGGCCCAACTGGCATAACTGATCCGGTCGCTTTGGCCGGGCGTGCCGCCGGCCTGCGTGCTGAGCCGCCATTGCATCGGATTGGCCGGGTCAGGCAACGTGGAGGGATTGGTCAGGACGAGGGCATGGCCGCCGCCGTCGGCCCCATCGGGCCAGGGCCCGTTGTCATCGTAAATGAAATCGCGGATGGCGCTGCCCTGGCCATAGCCGAGCTTGAGCTGCTCGCCGGAATTGCTCAGGGCGTCATCCACTTGCCATTCTCCCGCCACCAGGGTGCCCCCCGGGGAGAGGCCATAACGGGCGGTGAAGGCCGCGAGGTTTCTCACCACCAGTACCCGTTGGCCCGGCGCCAGGCTGGTTACGGCGCTGCCGGCAAAAGCGAAGTCGATTCCCTTGGTGAACCGGACCGGCGACAAATCCAAGGCGGCGGGTCCCACATTCATCAGTTCGATCCATTCGTAGGCCTCGGGGTCAGGAGAAACCACTGCTTCCGTAGCGTTGGGCGGCGCCGGATGATAGTGAACGGCGGTGATGACGAGGGATTGCAGGTAGACTGTCACGTCAGGCTCCGCCGCGGTGAAGGAAACCGGAGCACTCCAGTGACTCCAGCGTCCGGTGGAATCGAGGTGTTTCACCCGGGCCCGGTAGTTGCCCCCGGGCCGGGCCGCAATAGGCGGAGCGGTCAGAGTGCCGGGAAAGGGTGTAATGACCCCCGATTCCCAGGCGTTCTCGATTTCATAGGCGCGCCGGGTCGTGTGATCATAGGGCAGATAGCCGGGCGCGGCCGGGTCGGTGGCTTCCGCAATGCGCCACTTCAGGCCGGCGAAGGCAGCTCCGATTTTCCCGGCAAAGGCGCTGCAGGTGAAGCTCAGGGCGTTGGTGGGAATGGGGCCGCTGCCGCTGCGGGTGAGCACGGGGGTAGTAGGCACGAGGGCTTCCTCGGCGGATGTCAGGACCTGGCTGGTGATCACATTCCGCCGGGTGGTGATGTAGTTTTTCATCTTCACCATCATGCCGGTGAACTTTGCCAGTTCGCTCTCCGGGGTGGCGGGATTATTGACGGCACTTTGGTAAAAACGTCCATGCCCGGCCTTGCTGGAGTTGACATAGCCGGAAACGAGGATGGGATTGTAGTCCCACATCGCCCGGTCGGCATCGACAAACGAGGGCAATCCCGGCTGGAAGATGAAGGAAGCCATTTCATCGATCAGCATCCCGGTCTGTTCAGGAGTGAACAGCAGATCCTGGACTTCCCGGACGCGGTTCCTCATTTCCTGACGCAGAACCGGAATGGGACCCGTGCCGGTCTGGGTGGGACCAAACACCCGGCTGAAAAACGGCTCGGTGGAATTTCCGGAAGGCGACAGGCCGGCGATGCCGCTGTCGCTGCGGTACATGTTATCCGCCCAGGTCAGATCAAGGTCCCACGCCAGCGCCGTCCATCGGGTGGTCAGGGGATTCCGGTAGTAGAAGTAGTTCTTCCCATCCCCGATGTCATAATGGTGGATGCTGTCGATGATGGCCCGGTAGTTGTAGTAGTTGGGCAGATCGCAGTTGGCCCGCCACCACGCCTCGGTGGTGCCGTAGTTCAGGAAAGCGGTAAGGTCACTTTTGTCCTTGGGACCAAGGGTGCCGGTGTGATTCAGCTCGCCGGTGCCGGATTCCATCTTGTAGAGGTTCCCGTCCGGCAGGCCGTGCTCGTCAAGGAATTGTCCGTCCTGCTGCTCAATGCCGAGATACAACCCCTGGAAGTCGTCATCGAACTGGTTGGTGGTGCCATTGGTTTCCGATGGCCGCTCCACCACCCGGAAGTGCACGAACTGGGTATGCTCGGCC
>JAYUWQ010000880.1:0-2974 GCA_043753485.1 bacterium | reverse complement strand
GTGAAGGTTGACCCGGAAGCGCGGGCCGTCCTGCATTTGCCACGCGGCATCCACATCGGAATCCTTGTCAGGGTCCGCTCCGCACAGCTTCCAGAATTCCGTGAGGTCCCCGCGGCTCACGGGCCGGCCGATGGATTCCTGCATCACCCCACCAACTTTGAACCGCGCCAAGGCATCTTCCGCCAGAAACAAATCGGAGGCCCCATTGTGCAGGGCGACGGTGGTCAGTTCGACAATATGGGAAAGGGGCATAGCTTTTGCCTACCCATGCCGGTTTCCTGGCGCGGTCACAAGCCCCGATTCCGCAGGGGGCAGTGGAATCTGTCGTGGCGCTAATCAAGCGCCAAGGGCCCCTGATTCCTGTCCTGCCTTCCCGTTCCAGAGGAAACGACCCGGGTCCAGCCAACCGGACTTACGGTCCGGCGGCCTGCCACGCGGGCCAACCGCCCCGCAGGATCAACAACTCGCGGTCGCCCAGCGGGGTTTGGCGCAGCCGGTCGCGGACAGCCCGGCTGGCCTCACACTGCTGGCCGTCACAGTAGATGATCGCCGGCGCGCCCTCCGGGGCTTCGGTGATGCTGGGGAAGGCCGCGATCAGCAGGTTTTCCCAGTCGTATTCATTCAGCAACAAAGCTCCGGGAATATGACCGGCCTCGTATTCGGGTTGGTGCCTCGCATCAAGCCAGATCACGGGTCCGGCGGCGGCCTTGGCCCGGGCTTCGATCACCGTGATCTCCCCAGGTCCGGCAGCGTCCCGGGTCAGATACAGCTCCGGACGATTCGGGTGGAACCGGTAAACCAAGGCTCCGGCCACGGCGGCCAGCGCCAGCAGCAGCACACTTTGGAGAAAAATACGGGCGATCATCAGGGGGAGGAGCGGGCGGTGTTTCCAAGGAGGCCTTTCCCCGGCAAAGGGGGAGCGGGGTCTATTTTATCGTCACCGGAGCAGGCCCGGCTGGCTTTTTGTCCGTGATATTGAAGAAAACCAGCCGCTTTTGGTAACGGGGGTATTTGCTGTCCGTTTCCAGCCTGACCAAGCCCAGCACTTTGGTATCGGTCGCCGCCGGAGTCACGGACAACTCGTATTCTTTGCCGGCCGTAATTTCCCGCACTGCCGCCTTGATGGTCTCGCGGGAGGAAACCGCTGCGGTCACTGCCACCGGATCGTCCCCCAAAACCTTGATCCGCACCGTCTTGGCTGCGGCCGGTTCCCCCACCTGCCAGACCAGCTGGGCAGGGGTGATCTCGAACACCCCGGGGATGCTGATCTCCAGCACGAGATGGATGGGTGGCTGCGCCGGATCGTCCGTGGTCACCACCACTTCCTTTTTCAGCTCGCCCTCAAATCCCCCCACCTCAAACGCGGTATCGATCACCCCGGACTCGCCCGGTTTGAATTCCATCTTCCCATCCACGGTCTGCGCCCGCACGCAGCTGCAGAAGGTCCGGATCTCCGTGATTTTGACCGGCTTGCCGCCCGTCACTTTGAAGGCAAATTTTGTCCCGATTTCGGTGTCGGCCACCTTCACCACGGCGGACTGCACCGGTTTTTCAAACTCCAGCCCGGCCTGAGCCAAAGGAGCCGCCGCGAAGCCAATGATCAGGCCAAAAATGCGAATATTCATGGTGCCATCATAAGCGCCACCACCACCCGCACAAGTTCAGAGCATCAGCGAAAGGTGCGCCGGGGGTGGCCGAAGCTCCTGCTGAGTCCAAGGGCCTTGGTGCGAGGGGCCTTGGCTATAGCCTGTGCTCTGAAACTCAGCAGGAGCTTCGTCCACCCCTCAGGCCTCCAAGCGCTTCGTTGCCGTGCGGTCTGAAATCACTTGGGTCTCCTTGCCTTTCTCTTTCTCCCGCGCCCCCTCGCCGGGCTCCGGCTTCACCTTCAGCAGGCGCACCAGCCGCTCCGTCATCCGTTCCGGAGTCAGCCCCTGAATCAGGTCGCCGCCCACACTGATGGAAATGTTGCCGGTTTCCTCAGACACGATCACCGCAATGGCATCCGTCTGTTCTGTGATGCCCATGGCCGCCCGGTGGCGCAGCCCGATGCTCCGGTCCGAAATTTCCCGCTGGCTGATCGGAAACACACAACCCGCGCCCACAATGCGGCCCGACCGCAGGATCATCCCGCCATCATGCAGGGCCGTTTTCGGATGGAAAATGGTCAGGATCAATTCCGGGGAAAAAGTGCCGTCGATCTCCACCCCGGTTTCCAGATAAGATTCCAGCTCCATCCCGCGCTCGAAGGCAAACAAGGCCCCGAACCGCTTGGCCGAAAGATCCCGCACCGCCTCCTCCAGCGCCTCCAGCAGCTCCATATTTTCCCGCGCACTGGAAAACAGCCGGTGGCTGCCCAGACTGACAAAACTCCGGCGCATCTCCGGCTGGAAGATGATCACGAGGGTCACCCCCACAAAAAAGGCGAACGTCCGCACCAGCTCCATCTGCAGGGCATGGGCCAGCAGCACCAGCGCCAGCACCAGCAAAAGCACCGCCGGCAACAACCGCGCCCCACTGCTCCGCCGCAGGAACAACCACGCATACAGCAGCGTCCCGCCCATGAGGATCACCTCAAGGAGCATGCGCCAATATTGCTGGAGGAAGGAACCCATACGCCGGAGCCCTAAAATACCTCGTTCCGGCCATTCCGCCAGCGGGAAGTCAGGAGAGCTAAAGTAAACTTAAATTTTGGAAATTCCGCATCCGCAGACTCCGGCTTATCCATCTCCGATCCGCGCCACCCGGATCGATTGCCGGCAGGTGCCGGAGGGTTAGGTGCTGCGGGCTCAGGAAGCTCCCGGACTGGGATTGGTCAGGGTTTGGCGAGGGCTTGGAGGGCGGCTTCGCGGACGGGGCCGGGAGGGAGGTTTTCGACGGCTTGGGCGGCGGCAACTTTGTCTGGCCAATTCCACAGGACGGCTTGCACGCCTGGGTTGCGCCGGGATTCCGGCAGGGAGGCGGCCCAGTCCAGCGC
>JAYUWQ010000879.1:0-2974 GCA_043753485.1 bacterium | reverse complement strand
GGCCCTGAATGAGGCTGGAAACACGGCCAAACAAGCCATCCGGGAGCGGCTAGCGGCCCTGAGCGGAGTGGCCCCGGGAGATGTTTTCCTCTTTCCCTCCGGCATGAATGCAGTCGCCGCCGCCCACCGGCTGGTGACGGCGCTGCGCCCGGGGCTGCCGACGGTGCAGCTGGATTTTCCCTACGTCGATGTGCTGCGGGTGCAGCAGGAGTTTGGCAGCGGCGTGAAGTTCTTTCCCGTGGCCGATGCCAAAGCTTTGCAGGAGGTGGGAATCGTGGCCGATGCCGGAGCCCTGGCAGGTGTTTTCGCGGAAGTTCCCAGCAATCCCCTGCTGAGTTGCGTGCCAGTCGATGCCCTGGCAGATCGTTTGCAGGCCGCCGGCATTCCCCTGGTGCTGGACGACACCGTGGCCACCGTGGTGAATCTGGATGCGCTGCAGGTGGCCGATCTGGTCACCACCAGCCTGACGAAAGCCTTTTCCGGAGTCGGGGATGTGATTGCCGGAGCGCTCACGCTGAATCCCCGGTCGCCGCATTACGCCCACTTCCATGCGGCCATGCAAGCCGAGCAAACCGCCCACGATTTGTTGTGGGCAGAGGACGCCATCGTGCTGGAACAGAATTCCCGGGACTTCCCGGAACGGATAAGGCGCATGAATCTCAATACGGAAGCGCTCATCCATTTTCTACAAGCGCACCCGGCGGTGGAGCAGGTCTGGTATCCGGAAAGCCCCGCCGTGTTTGGCCGCATGGCCCGGTCCGGAGGGGGACGGGGATGTCTTTTTTCCTTTCTGCTGCGGGATGAAGCGGCGGCGGCCTGCTTTTACGACCAATTGAAAGTCAGCAAAGGCCCCAGCCTCGGCACCAACTTTTCGCTCTGCTGCCCCTACACCCTGCTGGCGCACTATCAGGAATTGGACTGGGCGGCCAACTGCGGGGTGCCGCGGCATCTCTTGCGCGTCTCCGTGGGGCTGGAAGACCCCGGAGATTTGATCGCCCGGTTCGCGGCGGCCCTTGAGGCGCTGCCATCGGCGGTTTGAGTGATGTGGACCCCGGAAGGTCACATCATCTTCATCTTGTGCTTAAGGTTGGCCAATTCACTCCGCAGGGAATTTACGCGGCCAGCCAGGGCAATGAGGCGCTCATTGGCTTCTTTTTTGAGGGCGCCATAGGTTTTGCCACCCGGGGCAGCCAGATTGGCCTTGTAGATTTCCAGTTTGCGGACGTTGGCCCGTTCCGCCTCAAAGGCGACCTGGGTTTTGGAAAGCATCGCCTCGGTGGCCGCAATTGCCCGGGTGACTCCTGCCAGGGTGCCCGTGTCCACGGCACCGAGTCCCAATTCTTTGGCCGCCTCGGAAATGGCCGTCTTTTCGTTGGCCTGTTTCAGCGCCGATTTGATCACGGCATTGCCGTCCTTGTCGATCGTCATGCCGGGAGGCGGGGGCTGGGGTTTCCACCCTAATCCGAGACGGGTCTTCAATTCAGCAGGTAATTTCTCGGCAGGTATTTTGACCAGTCCGCTGGAGTGCTCCACCAGGACCGTATTTTCATCCGGCACGCTTCGGACGGCGAAATTCTCCATTTTGGTGCCATCGGTCAGGGTCACTGAATAAGGAGTCCGGGTGCGCTCCTTTTCCCGGACCGCCAGCACCGCCGCAGCGCGATCGGCTTCAACGGCGGGCCATTTATCAATGATTTCATCGATCTTCTTCTGCTCCGCAGCGATATTCAGGACACTGTTGTTGTGTTTTGATTCATAGTCGGCCCCCGCGGTACTTTCGACCTGGGCCTGCTCGATTTTGGCACGGACCATGGCGATGTTGGTGGACAACTCCTTCGCCCGGAGTCCGGCGTCCGCGGCTTCCTTTTGAAGTTCCTCAATTTCGCGGTTTTTTTGGACCTGAAGCCCGAAAACCACCGCCGCCGCCGCCGCGGCCAACCACAGGATGCTCTTGATAGCAGAATTCATAAAGGGAGGGGCAACAGGGGCTCAGGGGGTAAGATATTGCTGGCGGTAGGCCGCCACCGAGTCAGCAAAGGTTTTCAGGGACGTTTCCAGCTCGGTGCGGTATTTGACGAGCAGCTTCTCGGCATCGCCACTTTTCTGCGCCTTGGCTTCGAACTCCATCCGTTTGCCATGCTGGCCGCGCACCTGCTGGCTCAGCATCGAAAGCTTTTGATTCATCTCCTGCAACTCGATGGTCCCGGCGCTATTGGCCTCACGGGCAACATTGATATCTTCCTTGAGGGTAGCAATTTGTTCCAACTGTTTGGAGCACCCGGTCGCGAAGGGGATGGCCCCCAGAAAAACCCAAAAGGACAATCGACGGACGAATGTTTTCATACTTGGGAAACGGGGGGGTGTGGTCACTTATGACAAAGTGTTCACCTGACAGAGCTTTTCACAACAGTTTTTGTTCATTAATATCCGGAATTTTTTGGGCATGCCCTGACGCAGTTCTGCGCCAGACTGACCCGGGGATGCGTCACCAGGTCGCTCCCTGCAGGGACCCAGCAGCCCTTGCATGCCCCGCGCTCCCCCGTCCGGCCCCGTTCCCACGGCCCTGGATGCCTCCTGAACCCCGCCCGGAACGTTTCCTGCTGAAAACATTCCAGCAAATTGCCCCCCCAAAGCCGCTCCCGGGTATGCCGACAGATATTTCCAGTCCACCCCTTGAATTGCCATACAGGGGAGACTACGGTCTACCGATGGGCCACCGCCTGCGGAGTGCACCCCCCGGCCAAACGAAACCATAACTCATTCCGATGATGAACAACTTCACCCCCAGAGCCCAACAGGTCCTCGCCCTTGCCCGCAAGGAAGCGGACCGCTTCAACCACAACTATGTCGGCACCGAGCATTTGCTGCTGGGTCTGATCAAGCTGGGACAGGGCGTCGCGGTCAACGTGCTCATGAAAATGGGCCTCGAACTGGAGAATGTCCGGATGGAGGTGGAGAAACACGTGGGTTCCGG
>JAYUWQ010000878.1:0-2979 GCA_043753485.1 bacterium | reverse complement strand
AAATCAAGCGCCGCCGGGAGAATAAGCCATCATGGCAATTCAAAGAAATGGCGTATCGCTAAATTGGCGAGATGGCTTTTAGCGGGGCGGCTGGCTTCAACCAATATCCACATCTCCAGCCAAACTTTAGTGGGTTTTCAAATGCTAATCCTTTCCTCTCTTGCTGGAATCCGTGTTTTTTCCAGGAGGGAATCCGGACTGTAGGTCTGTAATATTTCCAATTTGGCGTTTCGCCATAAAGGCGAAGTGGTAAAACGCTAATTCAAAGAAGTGCCGAAAAAGGTGAAATCGCGTTTCATCGAATCGCGATTATGGCTAAAAGATGAATTCGCAGTTTGCTAAATTGGCAATTCAATGGATCGCCAAAATGGAGGGAGGTCGGAAAGTTGATTCATTGAATTAGCGATGTGCGAAATAAATGGAATGGCGAACAGTAGGAATTAGCGCATCGGGTGAAGTGCGAAAATAGCGTTGCGTTGGAAAAATGAAAAGGGTGATGCGCTAAAGTGGCTATTCATTGAAGTATCGTAGCGCGATTAAAGCGAAACGCGAAACAGATGAAGTGCTAAAACATTGAAAATGTAAAACGCGATAATGGCCAAATGGCGAAAAGGGTGATGCGCGATTCCAACTAAAAGCTGAACCGCCAATATGGTGAAGAGAGTTAAACGCTAAAACGATGAATCAGCTAAATGGCGCATCAGCGAAATGGTGTTTCATTCTGGGTGCTATTATGGCGAAATGGCGATTCGCCATAATGCCGCATTGACATTTCACCAACCTTAAGCAAATCTGACAGCCGGAAGGGCTGCGCGTCGGGGTCGCTGGAGTGACTTGCCATTATGGCAATTCACCCTTTTCAATACTTTAGCTAATTAAATGAAATTGCTGTTTCTTCAGGGAAAAGGTGGGGTGGGCAAAAGCACGCTCGCGTTTTTGTTTGCGCTCACGCTCCAAAAAGCCGGGCGGGTGGTTGGTATCCGGGATCTGGACCCCCAGAAAAGCTTAACAGCTTGGCTGACGGATACTGAAGGCTTTGAACTTCAGGAGGATGGGGAAATCATCATTATCGACAGCCCGCCCCGCATTGATGATCCATCGGTATTGGCCGCAATCTGCGAAGCAGACCGGATTTTGATCCCCACGACTCCCAGTCCGGCGGAGTTGGCCACCCTTCGGCACTCCGCTGGGGTTGTCGCAGCCAACCTGAAAGCTGGGGCAAAGGCTTGGGTAGTCTTCAACCGTGTCAAAAAATCGACTACTTACGGCAAGAACTTGGAATCTCTGGCCGCCAGCCTTCCGCTACCGGCTGCTAAAAATTCAATCAGCGACCGGGAAGTGTATAAGCATGTGCTCTTGGACGGATGGGTTGCACTCGATGGGACGGCCAAAGAGGAGATAATGAATCTTGCGTTGGAGATACAATAGCGTTTCGCTAAAATAGCATTACACCAAAAAGCCAATGTCCTCGAAAAACACCACAGACAAACTTGCCAAGCTTGCGGGCTTCGGAAAAATGGCGGGACAGGCTCCTGCTGCGGCAGCGCACGAAGCGATGACAGCTGCGGCCGCGGTGCCCGCGATTCCGCCAGCGCTTCCGGTCGCCGTTGTCCAGACTTCGCCTGATCCAGCCCCTGCAACGGATGCGACTGCTCCCACCATTGCCGTTCCTACCCCTTCCAAGCCGACAGGGCAGGAGGCTACTCCGCTCCGGGTCATGCCTCCGCATGTTGTTCAGGAGGCGAAGCTCGTCCGGAATGTAGTATTCCTCCCAGAGGATCAAATCGAATTGGATCGACTGGAAGACATTCTTCGGGCAGGGGGTGTCCGCAAACCGAACTTGTCCGATTTGGTGCGGGTCGCGCTGCGGTCTGCAAATCCTCAACCCCAAGAGGCGGCGGACCTGTTTCGAGCCGCCAAAGCGCTCGATGCGCGAAGGAAGAAGGAGTAATCTCACCTGGGTGATGCTGCCAGCTTCTGGACCTGCCAAAGTTGCTGCCCGTTTTGTCTGCCGTGGGGCAGGGCAGGGTGTGACCCTGCTCGCCGCTGTCTGCTGCGTCCAATAAAGTAAACCCTCCGCATCCTCCCCAAAATCGGCTCAACCGCCGCCGTTACTTGAGAAGCCGAAATCCAGCCGGTGCAGCAACTGGTCCCGGACGCGCTCGCCATAGAGACGAGCTTTGGTTTTCCCCAAAGCCAAGGATCACCTCGGGCCGTCCTGTTGACGCTGGACCGGACGGATTTCCACGGGGCGCTGGGGCCGGAATTTACGGGATAAGGATCCGGGCTCCGGCGGATTTCCTCGTTGAGCAGCAGAAATCGGATCTGATTTAGGGGATTGGCGCTGATTGCACAATAATACGACGATCTAAGATTGGATCTTGAATCCCAGACAATAAGAATTATTATTGTGTATCTGGATTTCCCCGTAGAATCGTCCTCCGGGGGCGATTTTTCCCAGACCCCCACTCGGATATGGTTTCATCTCACGATTTGCAGGGCAGCGTCGAACGGTCGCCGCGCGCGTAAACGGCGCGAGGACTCATTCCGCAGTGCAGGCAAGCCGCGTCCGATCGGCAATCTGCGCCACGCCAAAGTCGTTCGAGCGGGTAGTGCATGAGATAACCGGACTTTGCCTGCTCAGCGTCGAACAATCCGAGGTAATGAAACAGGAAATCATTAGCAGCCTGCGCGGCACCGAGGGCGTTGAGAGTGATGACACTGGGCGCGGCGACTTGCTCCTCATCCACGTAGCGTTGTCGTCGGACTTCCTCTGCGCTCATCGCTTCCTCTTGGAGCTTCGACGCGGGAATGAGTTCGTTGCACCAAAGGCATCCACCTCCTTGCTGCGGCAGAACCAGCCGGGCCGTGCTGAAGACATTGCCGAGGTCTCCTGTTCGTTTATCCACCGGCACTTTGGAGCCGATTTGGATTCCGGGAATGAGATATTGGTGAACCAGAGCATTGAACACAAGGCGG
>JAYUWQ010000877.1:0-2983 GCA_043753485.1 bacterium | reverse complement strand
CGCGTTCCACGAAACTGCGCATCACGCCCTCGGCCGCCGGGGAACGGCAGATGTTGCCCAGACAGACAAACAGCACTCTGAATTTTTTCGGCATGGGGGAAACGGAGGAACTCCATCGTGCCGCGGCGCCTGGGCATGACAACAGCATCTGCTCCCGAAAATAATGTCAGGATGGCACCGGAAGGGTCCCGCCCCCATGCCGTCCACCCCGCCGCAGAACTTGAAATACCGGACGAGTCTCAGGGACGTATTTCCCGTGGCATTTCCAAGCAGAAATTATATTAATTCTGGCTGTCTCACCGTTTTCCTTCTCGGAAGGGAAGGCATACCCCACTTTACATTACCAATCCATTTTCCCCTCCAAATGAATTTGCGCACCAGGCTGACTCTGACTCTAGGCACCGCGTTGATGGGGTATCTATCTTACGATCAATTTTCGTCCGCTCCGCTTTCCGGGTCCGCCCATGTGGAATCCCGGGAGTCCACCCGGCAGGCCTCCGCCCCTGCGCTCGAAGCTGCGCTGAAATCCGCTCTTCCCCCCGCCAGCCCGGCGGCCCGGGTGGACTGGCCCGCGGCTCCGGAAACCGGCAAGGCTCCGGACATGCACAAGGTGGTGGCCTTTGACGGATGGTTGGGGCAATTCACGGCCGCCGCCCCGGAGGAACGCGCCACCCTGGAGCAGACAGGCATCGCGCTGGCCCAGGCCCGCCGGCCGGAATTCAAAAAACTGATCGTCACCAATCCCCGGCGCGCCCTCGCGATGACGGTGCCGCGCGTGATCCGCCAGGATCTCCCGGAGGCGGTGGTCGCCCAGCTGGAAAAACCGGTGAGCGCCCGGGGGGACTTCAAAGCCTACTTCGGCCGCCCCATGGATGCCGCCGCCCTTCCGCCGGATGAGGAATTGGTGCTGCGCTATTTTGAAACACCGGAAGGCGCGAGCTACAAGGCCCGGGTCTTCGGCTCCCTGCTGGAACAGACTTCCCGCAAGGACGTGGCCCTGCGCGGGGTCGCTCTCGACCGGGAATTGGCCGTCGCCGAAAGCCCGGTGCGGGAGCTGGAAAAGGGCGAACGCATTCCCGCCGGAACCGCAGTGGAGGAGACCTGCCCCGTTTCCAATATCACCACTCCCACCAGCACCGAAGCCGTCGTGACGGTGGAAGACGAGGCCCCCTTTGTGGAAGTGGGCGGGCGCCTGATTCTGCTGTGCGATGGCTCCCACGTCCGCATTTTCGAGGAAGCCCAGCGCATGGCCAGCGGAGGCCCGGGAGTGGCAGGCTACTTCAAGGATAACTTTCCCGGCACATCCTCGGAGGCGATCGGAAACTTCCGCTGCCTCTACATCCGGGTGACTTATCCTGACCAGATGCGCGCGCCGAACACCGAGGCTTCCGCCCAAGGCGATATGCGCAATGTGTCGCGTTACTATCTGGAAAGCTCTTTCGGCCGGATGACCACCACGACCGCCGTGACTCCTCTGATCGTGATGCCGCACACCAAGACATGGTACATTGCCAAGGATTCGGAAGTTGATGGACTCGGCCTGGTGCATAGCGATGCCCGCTCGGAAGCGCGCAAGCTGGGTTATGATTCCGGCCAGTATAACTGTACCGTGGTCCGGGTGAATGAAGGCCCCCGGCTCAGCGGCATTTCGTGGGGCGGCGGTGACAGCGTGTGGGTTTCCTGGGACGGCATGGATGTGCTCAATCACGAATGCGGCCACTCCCTCGGCCGGAATCACGCGAACTTCTGGCAGACTTCCGACGGTTCCGCGATCGGCGTGGGCGCCAATCAGGAGTATGGCAACAGCACGGACGTCATGGGCGGTGGGGGCGGCTTCGGTGCGCACTACAATTCCTACAGCAAACGCTCGCTCGGCTGGCTGCCGGATCCCAACCTGCATCGTCCGGGCACCACTTCCGCCTCCAACGGCATCTACCGCCTCTTCGCCTACGACCAGCCGGTCCTTGAGGAGGGCAAACGTTATGCGCTGCGCGTGGACAAGGACCCGCAGCGCCGCTTCTACCTGGAATACCACCCCGCCGCGGGCGGCCTGTGGACGGATTCCATGCTGATGATCATGAGCGGCCTCGGCAGCAACGCCGGCCACCTCGTGGACACCACCCCCGGCAGCAGTGGCGGCAAGGGGGATGGCGGCATCCGCGTCGGCCGCACCTTCAGCGACTATGAAGCAGACCTGCACTTCACCGTGCTGGGCAAACAGGACACCACCCCGCCTTCGATGGACGTGGCCATGATGCGCGGTCCGTTTCCCGGCAACGTGCCACCGGTCATCAACAGCCTGAACGCCAGCGCCACCACCGTGGCCGTGGGTGGCAGCCTGACTTTCACCGCCAATGCCACCGATGCCAATGGCGACACCCTCGCCTATCATTGGGACTTCACGGACGGCGCCATCACCACCAATACGCCCGTCCTCACGCGGAGCTTCCCCACCGCTGATCAGCAGACGGTCCACCTCACGGTTTCGGATATGAAGGGCGGCCTGGCCCGGCGTCATGAAATCATCACCGTAGGCAATCCAGGAAGGGCCGTGGTGCGTGGCCGGATCACGCTGAATAGCCAGCCGCTCATGGGGGTGCGCGTGACCAGTGATACCAAGTATTGTTTCACCGACACCAACGGAGACTACGCCATCGCCGATCTCACCGCCGGCTCCCGGACGTTTGCGGCCACCCTCACCGGTTATACGTTCACCGCCGGATTCACCAATCCCCTGACCGTTACCACTGCCGGAGCCACCGGTCAAAATTGGACCGCGGCCAGCGTGCCGGAAGTAACCATCGCCACCACCAACGCGGTGGAAGGCGGGACCACAGGCAGTTTTATCCTGACCCGCACCGGCAGCACCGCCGCCGCCCTCGCTGTCAGTGTGGCCCCTTTTTCCGGCTCGGCCGTGAAAACCACGGACTACACGTTCACCCCCGCCCAAACCGCCACCGGCACGCTCGATACCTTCACCATT